>JAFTBL010000202.1 GCA_017455225.1 Oscillospiraceae bacterium | reverse complement strand
TCTGTATTTCGAGTGCGCTGTACTTCTTATCTCTGTCCGCTCTTCTTTCTTTACCTGCATAAAATCCTCCTATTGCTTTTGGTAATGCGGTCGCCAAACCGTTACCATTTTACCGCAATAGGAGGTTTTTCTCATGCTAAAGCTCTTTTTCTTCCCCCGGTAGAACCGGGGGATTTTTCCCACGCCTAAAGGCACCATCGGAAGCACCGGCATGGCCCACGGCCATGCCGGTGCTTCCATTCGCTGCATGCAAGAAGGGGTCTTCCCGTCCGGCTTTCGTCTGGTGCGTTTTCCCGGTCTGTTCACTTTCCCGCGATTGACGCGCGGCCGCCGCGGTGGTACAATATGCCCAGCAAAACGCGAAACTGCAGAAAAACGACGGAGGGAACCCGGATGAGAGAGTTATCCTATCAGACGTTTTTGGACAAGGTGTACGGCTGCTTTTTGGGCAAGGCCGTTTCCGGCAACATCGGCGCGCCCCACGAGGGCGTGAAAATGGACATGGAGCTGCCGTTTCTTCCCTCCATGATCGACTGCGACCGCCCCAACGACGATCTTGATCTGCAGGTGCTGTGGCTGGCGGTGGCAGAGCAGAAGGGTCCCCGGTTCACCTCCCGCGATCTGCTGCAGAGCTTTTGCGAAAATTGCGACTACTCCCCCGGCGAATACGCCGTGATGCGCAAGAACTACGCCCGGGGCATCGATCCGCCCCTGTCCGGCCGTTTTTGCAACGACATCTACGCCGAGGGCATGGGCTGTCCCATCCGCTCGGAGATCTGGGCGTGTCTGGCGCCCGGCAACGCCGCGCTGGCGGCGGATTTTGCCCGCCGGGACGGCTGCATCGACCATGGGGACGAGTCGGTGGCGGCGGAGCAGTTTCTGGCGGTGCTGGAGTGCGAGGCGTTTTTCTGCGACGACGTGCCCACGCTGATCCAACGGGCGCTATCTTACGTGCCGGAGGGCAGCCGCTTCCGCTGCCTGGTGGAGGACACCGTGGCGCTGTGCGCCCGCTGGAGCGACATTAAGACCGTGCGCTCCAAGCTGCTGTTTACCTACGGCCACCCGGACTGCACCAATCTGTTCCAGAACATGGGCATCACCATCGCCTCACTGCTGCTGGGCGAGGGCGATATCATCAAAACCAGCATGATGGCCCTCAACTGTGGCTTCGACACCGACTGCACCTGCGCCACCGCCGGCGCGATCATCGGTCTTCTCCGGGGTGCCGACGAGCTGAACCGGGCCTATGGGCTCACCGACGCCACCTACGCGCTGGGCGTGCGGTGCAAGCGCCGCAGCGACCGCATCGCCGATCTGGCCGAGGACGTGGCTCATCTGGCGGTGGAGTTTGCCAAGACCGTCAACGGTGAGGTTCACTTTGCAGGCGCGCCGGAGGTGCATTACGACTTTCTGCCCCTGCCGGAGCTGGAGGCTGAGATCCTGTACGAAAACAACCGTCCCGTGCTGGCGCCGGGAGAGAGCCGCTCCGTCACCGTGCGTCTTTCCAACCGCCGCCCCACCGACGCGCTTTTAACGGCGTCGGCGCAGACGGAGCACGGGCTCCTTTGCACCGTGGAAACGCCGGAGCTGACCGTTCCCGCAGGCGGCATGGCGGACATACGCCTTGCGCTGACGCTGCCGGCAGACGTGCCGGAAATCTGGGAACGCAACATCGTCACGCTGACGCTGGCGGAGGGCGGCGCCCCCGCGCTGCAGCGCAGCTTTGGCATCGTCGGCGCCACGCCGTGGAAGCTGTCCGGCCCCTTCTGGCACACCGCGCCGCAGATCACCACGGAGAAGATCCTCGCCCATATCAGCGATCCCTTCCCCTATAAGGCGCTGATGGACGAGAGCGATTACGGCGAGAACCTGACGGACAAAAAGCGGCATTTCCATCTGAATTTTGCCGTGGACACCGACACGGAATATCTGACGCAGGAGCAGCTCTTTGCCCCCGTGCGCAGCGATTTCGCCGCGCCGGATCATCAGGAGGTGGCCGTGTTCACGCCGGAGGATACCTTCCGCATGGAGGAGCTGATGGGCTTTCAGGGCCCCTGCACGGCATATCTGTCCCGGGTGATCGTGCTGGACGAGCCGGACACCGTGTTTCTGCAGATCGGCCACAGCGCACCCTTCGCCCTCTACCTCAACGGAGAGCTGCTGGCACAGCGAAAGCAGTGTGACAACTGGACCAACGAAAACGTGCATCTGGAGGGGAACGTGCATCTGCGCAAGGGGGAAAACCGCCTCGTCCTGCGCATGACCCGGGTCAACCGGGACGCCACCTTCAACGTGACCTTCAGCCGGGGAAAGACCTGCGCCGAGCACATCGTGAGCTGGCGCTCCAAAAATCCGGCGCGATTCTGACCTGTTTTACGGCAAAACACGGCGCCGCAGTCTTTTGACTGCGGCGCCGCGTTTTTTCGTATACCTTCCGTCACAGCGCCAGCGGCAAAAAGGCGCACCCCACCGCCAGCACGATGGCGGGCAGCAGATTGGCCACGCGGATCTGCTTGCCCCAGAAAAGATTCACGCCCACGCAGAAGATCAGGATGGAGCCCACCAGATTCAGATTGACCATGGCCGTGTCCGTCAGCACCGGCTGCAGAAGGCGGGCCAGCAGCGTGATGCCGCCCTGCAGCGCCAATACCGGCAATGCGGAAAAGAGGCATCCCTTGCCCAGCGTGCCCGCCAGAACGATCAGTATGGCAAAATCCAGGATCGCCTTGGTGAACAGCAGCGTGTGGTCGCCCTGCAGACCGTCCTGCAGCGACCCGATCACCGCCATGGCGCCTACACACACCGTCAGCGTGGCGGTAACGAAGCCCTCCACGAACGTCTTATCCCCGCTGCTGCCGGTCTTCTCCCGCAGCCAGCGACCCAGCCGCTCCAGGCCGCCCTCGATGTTCAAAAGCTCTCCGATCAGCCCGCCCAGCACAAGGCAAAGCACCACCAGCATGCTGCGGCCTGCCGTCAGCGCACCGCCTTCCGAGGCGGAGAGCATCCCCTCCATCGCCCCGGCAACAGCAATGAACAGCACGCTCAGCCCGCAGGTCTTTCGCAGCGTTTCCTGGTGCCGCTCCTTCAAAAAGCTGCCGAACAGCAGCCCCAGCCCCCCGCCGGCCAAAATGGCGGCGGTATTGACGATCGTACCCAATCCCACCATGGATCCTGTCCTCTTTCCCTGCCGGCACCGCCGGCAGCTCGCTCATTCTTCGCCGTACCATTGTGCCAGATACGGCACCGCCTCCGCAAGGGACGGCAGCACCACCGTGGCAAGGCGCCGGATCTCCTCATCCGGCGGCACCATGTCCGGCACCATGATGCAGTACATCCCGGCAGCGCGGGCGCCGCGGACGCCGCTGAAGGAATCCTCCATCACCCAGCACTCCGTCGGCTCGGCCTCCAGCTGCCGGGCGGCCTCCAGAAAAATATCCGGCGCCGGCTTGCTGCGCAGTCCCCGGTTCCCGTCCACCACGGCGGCGAAATACCCGGCGATCCCCGCGTTCTCCAGCCGCCAGCGGATGGTCGCCTCCATGGAGCCGGACGCCACCGCCATGGGCACGCCCCGCCGCTGCAGCCATGCCAGCAGCTCCGGCACGCCCGGCTTTACAGGCGCCGGCACATGGGTATAGCGGGCAAGCGCCTGCTCCTTCAGCGCCGCGAAGGGCACGTCCGGCCCGTATTTTTGAACGAAAATATCCTCCACCTGCCGCCAGTTGGCGCCGAGGCAGCTATAGAGCGCCTCGTCCGCGTCCTGCAGGCCGAACTCCGCCGCAGTGACGCTCCAGTTGTGCAGAAACTGCTTTTCGGAATCGAACAGGGTGCCGTCCATGTCAAAGATGGCGGCCGCCGGCTTATTGCGCATGTTCGCTTGCCTCCCATCCCTGCATCTCGTCCAGAATATCGTACAGCGGGCGGTAGGGATCCTGTGTGGTCCCAACAGCCTCGCCCAACCGGTAGACGGAGGAGGCGTCAGCAGCCGGCGCCCAGTCGCCGCCGGGCTCGCCGGTGGCGATGAAGCTGCGGAAATGCTCGTGCATCAGCGCGCCCAGCGCCCGGTCGGACTCATCGTAATGGCGGTCGCCGGCGGGAATATTGCCGTAGAAATAGACCTCCTCGCCGCCGTGGTTGGCGCCGAGGCGACCGTTGCTCTTGGTGAAATAATACTCATACACCGGCTCGCCGCAGGCGATGGCCTGCCGCGTCCAGCAGTAGTGCCCGTAAGAAAAGTACACAGCGGAGAACAGCGATCGCCAGTTCTCCTTCGCCTCGGCATCGGTGGCGGCGGGATACAGAGCCAGCACCGCGTCGGCATAATCGCCGAAGTAGCCGCGCACCTTGCTCTCGTAATTTTTCAGCGTGGCGTTATCGAAAATAGTGAACAGTGCGCTCTCGGAGGCGTTGAAGCCGTGCAGCACCGCTTCTTCATTGTGAATGCCCTTGCGGTACGACTCCCAGGGCGACTCTGTCAGCACGTAGCCGTCCACGGTGATATGGTGATGGTCGTCGGTAAATTTCACCAGCTCCTCGGCGCTCATGTCCCGCAGCTGCGCCAGCGTGACGCCGCCAAGCTGTTGGCGGGTCTTTGCCGACGCCTGATACGCCTCCTCCAGCGTGCGGTAGGAGTGGGCGGGTCGGGGCGCGGTGGTGGTGCTGCTTTCCCCGATCACCCGGCGGAACAGTCCCGCCGCCCGCGGAGAGGTGCACAGCGCGCTGACGCAGGCGCTGCCGGCCGACTCGCCCGCCAGCGTCACGTTGTCCGCATCGCCGCCGAAGGCGGCGATGTTGTCCCGCACCCATTCCAGCGCCTTGATCTGATCCAGCAGGCCGTAATTGCCGGTGGTGCCGTTGGGCGACTCCGCCGCCAGCTCCGGGTCGGCAAAAAAACCGAACACGCCCAGCCGATAGCCCATGTTCACCACGATCACGCCGTCACGGGCCAGCCCCTCGCCGCTGTAATCGGCGTACCACGGCTGACCCGTCATCAGCGAGCCGCCGTGCACGTACACCAGCACCGGCGCGCCGCTGACCGCGCCCGCCGGCTTCCAGATATTCAGATACAGCGAATCCTCGCTCATCACGTCCCGGAAGTTATCCTTCACCGTGATCCGATAGTCGTGGTAGCCGACGATGTCCGCCAGCGAATTATACAGCGCACCGTTGGAGGGCTGCATGCTCATGGGCGCAAAATGATCTGCCGCCAGCACGCCGTCCCATGCCTCCGGATCCTGCGGCTCCTTCCACCGCAGCTCACCCACCGGGGGCTTGGCGTAGGGGATACCCGCGTAGACCTCCACCGCGCCGTCTGCCGTGGTCACGCCGGTCAGCTGTCCCTGCGCCACGGTGACGATCTCCGTCACCGCCGGAGCCTTCCCCTCCACCGCCTTGCGGAGCAGGAACGGCCCCTTCGTACACGTGAAGATCACCGCCAGCACTGCCAGCAGCGCCGCCCAGCCGGCCGCGCGCAGCAGCCACGGCCGATCCGCCAGCACCTCCCGGCGCAAAAAGAAAAAACCCATCAGCGCCGCAAGCCCCAGCGCCCAGCCCCACAGGCTGTTCTTCTGCAGCTCCATCAGCGCAAAAAAGACAACACCAATTACGATCAATCCTGCCATATCATTCGTTTTCTCCTGCTTTTCTGCGGCGTGATCACCGCGTGATTGCCAGTTCGAGCTTAAAAAAGCCGTCCCGCAGCCGGTCAGGCAGCCGCCGTCCCCCCGCCACGGTGCGCGTCGCGCCGCCGTCAAAGACAAAGGACATCGTCTGCTCCTCTCTCCGGGGAAAGCCGTCGTCCGGCAGTCCCTGCCACGCGATCACGCCGTACGCGTCGATGATCTTCATGATCTCCGCCACGGCGGCGCCGTCCAGCACCGTCTGGTGCTCATACACCGTGGGGCCGTCAAAGCGCCGCGCCCTGTTCACCATGCCGGTGCCGTCCTCGTGCAGCGTCAGCACGGCGTCGGTAAAGCTGCCGTCCTGCCCCCGCTGGGAAAAGCGGATCTCCCGCAGGGTGCCCGGCGGCGGCAGAGGCACGCGCTCCCCCTGCAACGCCGCGGCAAACGTCTCGGCGATCTTCT
The DNA here is from genome assembly GCA_017455225.1 of Oscillospiraceae bacterium. The sequence goes on along the minus strand of JAFTBL010000202.1, from coordinate 6,103 downwards.
CACCCTCCTCCGCGGTGAGCACCGGCGTCTGGTTGTTGGAAACACTGATTCTCTCTCCGTCGGCATAGTGGATGCAGATACTGCCACCGAAGTTTTCCGGCAAGCCGTGGGTCTTGGAATGGCTGCCGTTGTCCCGGGCCAGATCGCACCGGCGCACCAGCGCCGTCAACTCCGGGAAAATATCCTGCCGCACCAGCGCCCACGACTGCGTTCTCTCGCCCCGGCCGGGAAACGGAGCTCCCTGCTCCAAGAAGAGGAACGTCCCTTCGCCCGTGGGTGCGGCAAATGCAGACACGTATTCCCGTTTTCTCCCGCCGTCCTCCCTGCCCATCGGCAGTACCGACGTCACGTCAAAAAGCGTCATTTGGTCTGACTCGATCGTTCGGGGCGCCCGCGTGTCCAGTACGGCGTCCGTGCCGCCGCAGACGTTTTTCCCGCTGCTGCGGAGCACGATCACGCCGTCGTCCTGTCGGTCCGGCTTCTTTTTGGAAAAAGGGCCCATTCGCTGTTCCTTCCCTTTCACATCCTATTTCTGCGTCAAAAACACGGCCGGAGAATACAGATATCCCTGATAGCAGTCACAGCCCAATTCATGCAGCGCCTGCCGCTTTTCCTCCGTGTCCACGTACTCGGCCAGAACAATCATGCTCAGCGATCTGGCCAGATGCACGATAGAGGCAATGATGTCCTGCGTATTCTTGTTGTCCGACACGCCGGTCACCAGCGAGCCGTCCGGTTTGATAATGTTGAACATGCCGTTTTGCAGGTAGTGGATGGAGGTCTGCCCCATGGAGAAATCGTCGATCGCCAGCAGCAGACCCATGTCCCGCAAGGTCCGCAGGGCAGAAAGCGTATCCTCATTAAAGGACACGGCGGCCTGCTCCATGATCTCAATACAGACGTTCTTTCCGGCAAACGGGGACTTCTCATTCAGCTGGCTGCAGAATTTGAAATAGCGCGCCGTGACCACGGTGGTGCCTGTCACGTTCACCGACAGCTTGCACTCCGGGCCAAACCGCTTCAATATAGCGGGGCGATTCTCCAGCGCCTTGGCCAGTACTCGCTCCTCCAGCTCCGCCAGGAAGCCGCCCTCCTCTGCCAGTTTGAACACCAGCGGCGGATAGAGCATGCCCACCAGCGGATGCTCGTACCGCAGCAGTGCTTCCACGCCGATGCGCTGTCCGTCGTAGCCGTATTGGGGCCGAAGGAAGAACCCTCCGAGAAAAGTGGACACGGCCGCTTGATAAGCGGCCACGGGGAAAGTCTGCAGAATCAGCGAAAAGGAGCCGATGATCAGCACAGGCACAATGTGTACCATGCCGTCCCGTACCGCGCGTACAACGGTCAGGTCGCCGGTTTTCCGAATCAGCTCGGTCACTTTTGAAGACTTTTCCATGGTTAGTCCCCCATCTGCAGTCATGAATAAGACCTGCAGAGGTTTTTTTCTCACGCAAAGCGGCAAAATTGCTCCTGCCGCCGAAAAAACAGCGGCGCGCACACGGGATCCTCTCCGTATGCGCGCCCGCAGGACGCTGCAGCGTTTTACAGCAGCTTGCCCTCAAAAATCACTTGCTGCAGCTCATAGCCGCCGTCCACAACGATCAGGTCGGCCCGCTTGCCCACGGCGATCTCGCCGCGGTCGGTCAGTCCGGTGGCCTGCGCCGGGTTATAGGCAGCAAGACGGAACACCTCCGCCATGCCGGCGCCGGTGTGCTTGGCCCAGTTGCGGCAGGCATCCAGCAGCAGCAGCTTGCTGCCGGCGATCTCGCCCGCCCAGTCGAACAGGATATCCGTGGCGCCGGCATAGTCGCCCACCTCGGGCACCGGCCCTTTGAATACGCAGGCGTCGGAGATCAGGATGATATGCTCCGGGCGCTTGATCTTGCGCACCAGACGCTGCATATAGGGATCCACGTGGATGCCCATGCGGTCGCAGATGATCTCAGCGTAGATCTCATCGTGATACCACACCGCCTCGTCCACGCACACGCCGCGCACCTCCGGGTACTTGGGCAGCGACCCGGTGGAGTCGGTGTGGTGGGTGGCGATGTTCAGCCCGTAGGGCAGCAGCGCCTCCACCTGATAGGGGGTGGCCTCGCTATGCCCCACGGCAAAGCGCACGTTGGGATTGACCGCCAGCGCGTCCTTCACGAACTCCTCGATGTGCTCGCGCTCCGGCGCCACCACCCACACCCGGGCGTCGGCGCCGGCCTGCTCCAGAATGGGCATGTAGTCCTCCCGGCGGATGGGGCCGACCCAGGGATTGTTCTCCCGGTCGGCGCCGAACTTGGGGTTCATATAGGGCGCCTCGGTGTAAAAGCCCGCCACGTTGGGCGTTTTGCCAGCGCGCATGGCGTCCTGGATGAGGGCGAAATTGTGCACCAACTCCTCCCGGGTCATGCTGAAATACAGCGTGGGCAGCACGGTGGTAGTGCCGTTGCGCAGCAGGCTCCACGCCGCCTTCTCCGGATCCTCGTAAAACCAAACGCCGCAGCCGGCGTGGCAGTGCTCGTCCACCAGACCGGGGCCCACGAACTGCCCCTTGGCGTCGTAAACCTCCGCGCCGGTCAACTCCGGTGCGTCGCTCATCCGTCCGCAGGCGGTGATCTTCCCGTCCTCGGTCAGCACGTAGGATTCCGGCTGCAGATGATCCCGCAGCACCAGTGTGGCGTTGATGATAGCAAGCATGACAGTTTCCTCTTTTCTCAATAATTCTCACGGCAGCCGCAACCGGCGGTGCTTTGTGTTTTCTTTCAATCCGTTTGCTTTTTCCTTGCTTTATACCGCCATCGTAGCACAACGGCGGGTTCGTGTCAAGGCGAGCTCCCTTACCCGTCGCGCTCGGCAGAGAAGTCGACCCGGGGATCCCTTCTGGGGCGCCCGGTCTCCAGATAGTACGCCCGCTTTGCCTCGTACATGGCAAGATCCGCTTCACGGGCCAGCTGCTCGGGCGAATAGCCGGCGTAGTCGCAGGCCAGCGCATAGCCCGCAGCGATCCGCAGCTCCTTCACCGTCTCGCCCGACCAGGCGGCGGTTTTCTCCTTCAGCCGGTGTAGGCGCTCCTTCACCTGCTGTCGGGTCATGTGGCCGATGACCACGAACTCATCGCCGCCGGTGCGGTAGCAGCCACAGCATGATCCTGATCCAGACGTTGTGCAGCTTGATCTGAGCGATCAGGATCCCGCCGGCCATGGGCGTGAGGATATAGTCGCAGCATTTGACCGCCGTGATCACCCATTTGGGCACCTGCGCGTTGCCGTCAGCTGGATGCCAAGCCGCTCTGCCAGCGCCGAAACAGCAATCAGCGCATAGGTCAGATTGTAGAGCCGCTTGTCCTTATTTGTCAGTCGGTTGTTCTCCCGCACGCAGACGCACAGCGCAAACAGTGCCAGCACGAGAGGAAGATCACTGCAGAATAGTAACTTACCATACTTGCTCCTTTAGATATGATGAATCGCTTTTTACCGTGTTGCGCGGGCAGCTTACTTTTCCGTCACCTCGTAAGTCGTCCGCTCAATGGTCACATCGAACTCCTTTTTTTCTCCGTCCGGCGATTCAAGGATCAGCGTCGTGTGCCCCGCTCGCTTGAACTCCGCCTGCACGGCGTAGTCTTCCAATTCCTTGCTATACTCGATCCGCACCTCGCCGTACCGGCTGTCCGCCAGCGAGACCTGATAGGTGTCGTCGAAGCAGACCTCTCCGGAGCTGGACAGCAACGTTGTGCTGTATACCGGCGGATGCAGCAGACAGGCCACGGTGATGGCCGCCACCAGCACGCCGCTGACGATCACGCCTGCCGTTTTGATCCTTCTGCTGTCAAAGATCGCCAGCGGATAGAGGAACATGGTGACGACGCAGAACAGGCAGATCAGGGCGTATCTGGGATAGGAAAACTGAAAATCGGGCAGATAGCCGTAGTAGGAATCCGCCACCAGCAAAATCATGGGCAGCAGGATGAGGTAGCCCCACCACTTGCCCTTTTTCATGTAGTAGCCCACGTATCCCATGGGGAAGCACAGCACCGTCCAGATGAACCAGTAGGGGTAGTACTGGAACAGACCCCAGCCCTGCCAGCTGAAGGGTACCTGCAGCAGATACACCAGCGGCTGGCTGATGAGGAAGAACACGAAGCACTTCAGCGCCGCATCCAGATTGGATCGGCTGTTCATGATAATCAGTATGCCGAACAGAACCCACACCTCAAAGGTGGCGGTGATGGTGCCGAAGGAGGTGTTGTACACCCCCGGTATGATGGCCATCACGGCGGTGAATACGCCCGCCGCCACCGCGCAGAGGATCAGCTTTTTCCACGTCAGGTCGATCCCGCCGAACAGTTTTTTGATACTCATCGTCTCCCGTTTCTCCTTTGTTCTGTCCTTGAATACATATGACGATCCCATCACATTTTTTCACATTTTTGCACCGGCTCTGCCATGCCGCAGCAAGATGGATCACAGGACTGCGGCCAACCGGAGTCCCGGCAGGCGAAGGCCCGGCCTCATCAAGTGCTCCTTCGCTTGCGTGTGCCATACGAAAAAGTTCATCTTGCGCCGGCGCCCTGATAATGCTCCGTATACACAAACAATGCCACAGCGATCGCGGTGCAGAAAACAACGGAGTAATCCTTTCCCAGCACGAACGGCAGGATCAGTCCCGACGCAAAGGCAGCGCTCAAAAAAGAGATGGGAATAATCTCTGTCACCTGCTTGTTGCTTTGCCTGACCAGAACGAAAACTCAGCAGAATCACAAATGCTGTCATCAGAAGAAGAAGCGCCCAGTTCTGCAAAATATACTCTTTCAACATTTGTTTTTTCTCCTTGATGTACTCCTATCGCGGCGGTCAGCCCCGGGACATTAGTACCACCGTTTCCACATGCCTTGGGACAATGGCGTGAATAAAAATGTCATTATTCACGCTGTTGCCACGACAACCCACGTGGCTTAATTTCCACTTCCTGAAAAGGTTGAGGCAACGGGGTAGATATTGCTTCAATCTCGCATCACGTAAAAACAATCGAACTTAAAGGACAATTCTTTCGGCATACGCTTTTAATAAATCATTAATCTGCTCCTCGTGCTCAAAAAAAGCCTCGTCACATTTTTCAAGAATTTCCTCAGTCGATTGGTCAATGCCTTTTTCACTTGATTCCAGATATGCTCGATATGCAATCTGCAAATTCTGTTGAAGCGTTTCCGGCAAAATTGTTGTTAAGGTTGCCATTTCTTTTCGCAAATCAGATACATTTTCAACATTTACAAAGTATTGATCGTGTCCTCCGTTGTTGATTTCACTTTGATAGGTCATCAATTCTGTATAGGGTGAATCAACTTGTCCCGATGCCCACAGATCCCACATCTTATTCCATTTCTTTTGCTCGTCAGAAAGCTCAGTTTTTTTCTTCTTAAAAGCATCAAATAATCCCATAGATAATTTCTCCTTATTCCATCATTGTCACGTCTATGTTGTAGTCTCTACTCGGCTCGAGACATCAATATGATTGATTCCACATGCACTGTGTGCGGAAACATATCTACGGGCGTCGCTTCGATGAAAACGAATCCCAGATCCTGAAGGATACGTATATCCCTTGCTAAAGTTGCCGGATCACATGATACATAAACAAGCCTTTCGGGTCCGATCTTTGCGATTGTTTCCAATAGTTTTTTATCACATCCGGCTCTAGGAGGATCCACGACCACTATATCTGCCTTGACACCCTGAAGTTTTTCTGCGACTGCATCCTCCGCCTTCCCTTCAATAAAGGTCGTGTTGACTATATGGTTCATTATGGCATTTCTGTTGGCCTGAAGTATAGCTTCGTGGACTGACTCTACACCTATGACCCTGCTGCATTTGTCGGAACAGAAAAGGCCAATGGTGCCTGCTCCGCAGTAAAGATCCAGCATCGAGTCCCCTTCCTTAACGTAGGACTTAACGATACCGTAGAGCTTCTCGCACTGATCTGTATTTACCTGATAAAAACTGAAGGGGTCCACCTCGAGCTCTATCTCCCCTATATGCTCGTGTATTATCTTCTCACCGTCATACAGAAGTTTATACCCGTTCTTCTGAACGGTATATGCCATATACTCCCCATTCCT
>JAFTBL010000201.1 GCA_017455225.1 Oscillospiraceae bacterium | reverse complement strand
TGGCGGCACAGCCCTTGATGCCGCGCTCCGGGTCGCCCCGCAGGAAGGCGCCCCGCTCCTTCTCAATATCCTTGACCTTCTTCTTGCTCATGGCGCGGCGCACCATATCCGCCTGTCCCAGCGAATACCCCGCCAGCTGCTGGAAGATCTGGATCACCTGCTCCTGATAGACGATGCAGCCGTAGGTGATGTCCAGAATCGGCTTGAGCAAAGGATGCTTGTAGGAGATGAGGCTGGGATCGTGCTTGCAGGCGATGAACCGGGGAATGGACTCCATGGGGCCGGGGCGGTAGAGGGCGATGATGGCGGGGATGTCCTCGATGTTCTCCGGCTTGAGCCCCACGCACACGCCGGTCATGCCGGCCGACTCCATCTGGAACACACCGGAGGTCTTGCCCTCCGTCAGCATTTTGAATACCGCCGGGTCGTCCATGGGGATCCGATCCAGCGACAGCTCCGGCTCCTGCGTCTGCACCATCTTCAGCGCGTCGTCCAGCACGGTCAGGTTGCGAAGGCCCAAAAAGTCCATCTTGAGGAGCCCCAGCTCCTCAAGCGTGATCATGTTGTATTGGCACACAATGCCCTTGTCCGTCTGGGCAAGGGGCACGTATTCATACACCGGCCGCTTGGTGATCACCACGCCGGCGGCATGGGTGGAGGCGTTGCGGGGCATGCCCTCCAGCGCCTTGGCGGTGTCGATCAGCCGGTGGATGCGCTCGTCCTGCTCGTAGAGGTCGGACAGCTGCTTGGAAAGGCGCAGCGCGTCCTCCAGCGTGATATGCAGGGCGGAGGGCACCAGCTTGGCCACCACGTCCACCTCGGCGTAGGTCATGTTCAGCGCCCGCCCCACGTCGCGGATGGCGGCACGTGCCGCCATGGTGCCGACGGTCACGCTCTGCGCCACATGGTCGTCGCCGTACTTTTGCCGCACATAGTCCACGACCTCGCCGCGCCGCGTGTCGCCGAAATCCATGTCGATATCCGGCATGGAGACCCGCTCCGGGTTGAGGAACCGCTCGAAATAAAGGCTGTACTGCATGGGGTCGATGTCGGTGATGTGCAGGCAGTAGGACACCATGGAGCCCGCTGCGCTGCCGCGCCCCGGCCCCACGGGGATGCCCGCGCTCTTGGCGTAGCGCACGAAATCCGACACGATGAGGAAGTAGTCGGTAAAGCCCATCTTCTCGATCATGTCCAGCTCGTAGGCCAGCTGGGCGCGATAGCTCTCCTTCTCCGCGCCGTAGCGCTCGGCAAAGCCCTCGTCGCACAGCTTGCGCAGGTAGGTGGGCGAATCGTAGCCGGGAGGCAGCTTGAACTCCGGCAGATGGTACTTGCCGAAGGTGAACTCCAGCTGGCACCGGTCGGCGATGCGCTGGGTGTTCTCCACCGCGTCGGGGTAGCCGGCAAACAGCTCCTCCATCTCCTCCGTGGAGCGGAGATAAAAATTCTGCGGCTCGTAGCGCATCCGGTTCTCGTCGTCCACGGTCTTGCCCGTCTGAACGCACAAAAGAACGTCGTGGCTGGCGGCGTCCTCCCGGCGCAGATAGTGGGCGTCGTTGGTGCAAACCAGCGGGATGCCCGTCTCCTGATGAAGCTGCAGCAGTGCCCGGTTCACCGTGGTCTGGTCGGGGATGCCGTGGTCCTGCAGCTCCAGATAGTAATTCCCTTCGCCCAGAATGTCCTGCATCTCCAGCGCGTAGCGCTTGGCGCCCTCGTAGTCCCCGTTCAGGATCCGGCGGGGGATCTCCCCTGCCAGACACGCCGACAGGCCGATCAGCCCCTCGTGATGCTCCCGCAGCAGATCCAGGTCGATGCGGGGCTTGATGTAAAAGCCCTCCACGTACGCCTGCGACACCATATAGGAGAGGTTGCGGTAGCCCGTTTCATTCTCGCACAGCAGCACCATGTGCCGCGATTCGCTGTCGAACTCATGCACCTTGTCGAACCGGGTCCGCCGCGCCACATACACCTCGCAGCCGATGACGGGGTGGATCCCCTCCGCCTTGCAGGCGCGGTAAAAGTCGATCACGCCGTACATGGCGCCGTGATCGGTGATGGCGCAGGCGGTCTGCCCCATCTCCCTGACCAGCTTTGGCAGATCACGGATGCGGCAGGCTCCGTCCAGCAGACTATATTCCGTATGTACGTGCAGATGGGCAAAGGCCATGGCTCACTCCTGTTCCAGCTCGTTCAGCATATCGCACAGTATCTCCGCCGCAGACACGATCAGCACGTCGCAATGGGCCTCCGCGCCCAAAAGGCGGCACTGCTCCGTGCCCTGCAGATCCTTCTCCCGCAGCAGCTCCCGGCAATCCAGCTTGCCGCCGAAGCGCCCGGCAAAGCGGCGCTGAAACTCCTTCGTCAGCGCCGTGGCGCGCTGCTTGCCCGCCATGCCGTTCTCCGGCGTGTGGGGATAGCACATGCCCAGCACCATCACCGCGCTGCTGACCGCGCCGCAGACGCCGCCGTAACGCATACCGCCGCCGAAGCCGCTGCCCAGCGCAAAGCACTGCTCCTGCGGCATCTGCAGCTTGTCGGCAAAGGCGCCCAGCAGGCTCTGGGCACAGTTCAGCGTGGTCTGATGCAGCGCCAGCGCCGCGGCGCACCGTTCCTGTTTTGTCATTTCATTCCCTCCGCCTGCTCCAGTATTTTCCGGATCCGGTGATTGATGCAGGACTTGCTCACCGGCGGATCGCTCATGACGGCAAGCTCCTGCAGCGACGCCTCCGGGTTGGCAAGGCGCAACAGCGCCGTCTGCTGCAGCTTGTCCGGCAGTGTTTCGATCCGGCCGGCGCCTTGCAGCTTTTCGATGGCGGACAGCTGCTCCGCCGCCGCGTTCAGCGCCTTGTTCACGTTGGCCATGTCGCAGTTGTACGCCCGGTTGGCGCCGTTGCGGATCTCCTTGGCCACCTTGGCGGTCATCACTTCCATGGCGCAGGCAGGCGCCCCTACGGTGGTGAGAAAATCCTCGATGTGCTCCGACTGCTTGAAATACGTCACGCTGTTGGCGCCCCGGCGCACCGTGCGGGGCAAAAAGCCCATCTCCTGCAGCAGGGCGGACACCTCCCGGCTGGCCTGAGCGTGAGAGGTGGTCAGCTCCAGATGAGACCGCTTCTCCGGGTCGGTCACGCTGCCGCCCGCCAGAAAGGCGCCCCGCAGGAAGGAGGCACGGCAGCAGGCTTCCTCCAGAATGCCGAAGTTCACGTGCAGCGCCAGCATCTGGGCGGGCTCGTAGCCCAACTGGTCAATGATGCGGCCCAGCTTGCTCCGGTCGGTGATGCGGAAGATCTGCTTGCCCCGCTCCGGCTCTCCCTCCGGCAGCACGTCGAACTTCACACCGAACGCCCGCTGAAAAAGGCGGGGCAGCCGGGCGGCAAATTCCCTGCTCTCCGTGACGACGCGCACCTCTGCCGGGGTGAAGGTGTTGGCAAACAGCAGCACACCGTAGGCCTCGGCGCGGGCGCAGCAAGGACGCTGCACACCGCCGCGGCAGATCTCGCTTTTTACGTTGGCGGCAAAGGATGCCACAAGCCTCTCTCCTTCCTCTCAGCCCCGCCTTTCCCGGTACAGCCGCAGCAGCTCTCTGGCAAGCTGACCGGGGTTGTGGCGCACGTGTCCGTTCTCCACGGTGGAAATGGCGCGGCACACCACCTCCACGCCCATGGCCTCGCAGGCCGCCGTGTCACACAGCAGCACCTCCGCCCCTTCGGCGGCATAGGCGCGGGCCACGGCCGGGGGCACGGGGGCGTCGTTGGCAAGGCAGACGTCCACAAGGCCGCTGCCGCCGTGCTGATAGAGCGCCCGCAGGTGGTCAGCGGCGGTATAGCCCTCCGTCTCCCCCGGCTGAGTCATTACATTGCATACGTAGATCTTCAGCGCAGGCGATGCGGCAATAGCCTCGGACACGCCGCGCACCAGCAGATCCGGGATGATACTGGTATACAGACTGCCGGGGCCCAGCACGATGAGGTCGGCGGAGGCAATGGCCTCCGTCACCGCAGGCAGCGCCGCCGCGTTTTCCGGCAGCAGGCGCACGCAGCGGATCCGGCAGCGCTGCATCTTCTTGGCCATGGCAATGCTGGACTCGCCGGTCACCCGCACGCCGTTTTCAAACTCCGCCTCCAGCTGCACGTCGGCGGTGGTCACCGGCAGCACCCGCCCGGTGATGGCCAGCACCTGACTCAGCGCCGCCACCGCGTCCTCAAAGCTGGGAAGTATGCCGTTGAGCGCCGCCAGCACCAGATTGCCAAAGCTCTGACCCGCCAGCACACCCTCGGTGAAGCGATAGTGGATCAGCTGGCTCATCAGCGATTCGCTCCCGGCCAGCGACTCCATGCAATGGCGGATATCGCCCGGCGGCAGCATGCCCAGCTCCTGCCGCAGCACGCCGGAGCCGCCGCCGTCATCCGCTACGGTAACGATGGCTGTGATGCGGTCGGTATAGAGCTTCAGCCCCCGCAGCAGTGTGGAAAGTCCCGTGCCGCCGCCGATGGCCACCACGTTGACGTCCTTTTTTTCCTCCCGAAAACCGTCCATCCTGCCCTCGCCTTATCTTGAAATGTCCCTGTGATTCTCCGTGACCTGATATCCCGCCTCGGAGATGTAGGCCGCCAGCTCGTGGGCCACCGCCACGCTGCGGTGGTGGCCGCCGGTGCAGCCCACGGCGATCACCAGCATCGTCTTGCCCTCCTCGCCGTAAAGGGGCAGCAGGAACGACAGCATTTTTTCCAGCTGCGCCATGAATTCGTGGGTCTGCCGGAAGGAGAACACGAAGTCCCGCACCGGCTGATCCAGTCCGTTTTTGTTCTTCAGATCCGCCACATAGAAGGGGTTGGGCATAAAGCGCACGTCGAACACCAGATCCGCCTCAATGGGGATCCCGTGCTTGAAGCCGAAGGACAGCACATTCACATTCAGCCCCAGCCGGTCGCCCTGCCCGCCGAACAGGTTCAAAAGCTCGCTGCGGAGCTTGGCGTTGGTATAGGCGGTGGTGTTGATGACGAAGTCGGCAAAATCCCGGATGGGCTGCATCCGCTCCCGCTCCAGCGACACCGCCTGCTGGATGCTCTGGCACTCACCGGCCAGCGGGTGGATGCGACGGGTTTCCTTATAACGGTTGACGATGGTATCCGTGGCAGATTCCAGAAACAGCATCCGGCAGATAACGCCCAGCGCGCGGATCTGCTCCATGGCGTCTACCAGCACGGAGGCCTGTTCTCCCGCCCGCACGTCGTACACCAGCGCCACCCGGTCGTAATGCCCGCCGGAGGCCACGCAGAACTCGGCGAATTTTACCATCATCTCCGCCGGGAGATTGTCCACGGTATAGTAGCCGATGTCCTCCAGATAGGACGCCGCCTGACTCTTTCCGCTGCCGGAAAGGCCCGATATGATCAAGAATTCCATGCTCTTCCCCCTACCGTATGATCCGCACTTCCGGCTCCAGCAACACGCCGTTTTTCTCCAGCACCGTCTGCTGCACCCGGCGGATCAGCTCCGTCACGTCGGCGCAGGTGGCGCCGCCCATGTTGATGATAAAGCCCGCGTGCTTTTCCGACACCGCCGCGCCGCCGATGCGCAGGCCCTTCAGCCCGGCCTGATCGATCAGCGTGCCGGCAAAATAGCCCTCCGGCCGCTTGAAGGTGCTGCCCGCACTGGGGTATTCCAGCGGCTGGGACGCCATCCGGCGCGCCATCAGCTCCTCCATCCGCCGGCCGATCTCCTGGCCGTCGCCCGGCGTAAGACGGAACGACGCCGACAGCACCACCGCACCGGGCATATCGGTCAGCAAACTGCGCCGGTATCCCAGAGCCAGTTCCCCGCAGGTAAGACGCCGTACCCCCTCGCCGGGGAACAGGATCTCCGCGCCGGTGAGCACGTCCTTCATCTCGCCGCCGTAGGCGCCCGCGTTCATCACCACGGCGCCCCCCACACTGCCGGGGATGCCGTGGGCAAACTCCAGCCCCGACAGGGCGATCTGCCGGGCGTAGGACGCCAGCCGGGCCAAAGACAGCCCCGCCTCGGCGGTCAGCTCCCGCTCACCCTTGCGCCACAGGCGGGTCATCTCCCGGGTGGAGATCACCAGCCGGTCCAGCCCCTCGTCCGGGAACAGCACGTTGGTTCCGTTGCCCAGCACCAGCGGCCGGGCGCCGCAGTCCGCGCCCAGCGCCGCCAGCCGGGTCAGTTCCTCACCGGTGCGGGGCAGCGCCAGACGCCGGGCCGGGCCGCCGATGCGGAAGGAGCTGTGCTTTGCCAGCGGCTCCTCCCGCCGTATGGTCACGCCGGGCAGCTCCTGCGCCGCCCGGGCGTCCAGTTCCTCATACCAGAGCATACGATCCTCCTAAATGCGCTTTTTCTTGCCCAGCAGCGCCGCGCCGATGATGCCGGCCTGATTGCCCAGCTCCGCCCGCACGAGCCGCGTCCGCTTGTCGCGGTTGACGGGCATGCTCTGCTGCTCCACCAGATGCCGCAGAGGCAGCAGCAGGCTGGCGTCCTCCTCGTTGCTGACGCCGCCGCCGATGGCCAGCGTATCCGGCTGGAAAATGTTGATCACATTCATGATCCCCTCCGCAAGATAGCCGATGTATCGATCACGCACCGCCGCGGCCACGTCATCCCCCAGCCGCGCCGCCATGAAAGCGGACTGGCCGGACACGTGGCCGTCGTTGTCCGCCACCACCTGTGCCAGTATCCCGTCCGGGTGCTCCTCCACCGCCTGCGCGGTCATCCGCTTGAGAGCGGAGGCGGAGGCGTAACGCTCCCAGCAGCCGCGTCTGCCGCAGGGGCATGGCTCACCGCCGTAGACGATGGTCATGTGACCCACCTCGCCTGCCATGCCGTTGGAGCCGTGAAAGATCTTGCCGTTGTGCACGATGCCGCCGCCGATCCCGGTGCCCAGCGTGACGGTCACGAACCGCTTGCTGCCCCGCCCGGCGCCGGCGAAGTATTCCGCCAGCGCGGCGCAGTTGGCGTCATTTTCAATGTACAGCGGCATGGGCAGCTCCCGGTGAAACAGCTTGCGCAGCGGGATATTCTGCAGCGGCAGATTGCAGGCGTAGAGAATAGACCCCGCGTGGATATCCACCGCGCCGGGCACGCCCACCCCCACGGAGGCCACCTGCTCCAGCGGGATCGCCGCCTCCTCGCACAGCTGACGGCACAGGAGAATTACGATCTTCGCAAGGGACATCTGGTCCGTGATGCGGGCGATCTTCAGCTTTTTCGTGGCGAGAATGGCGCCGGAGGCGTCCACCACGCCTGCCTTAAGATTGGTACCGCCGACGTCAATGCCGATATAGTTCATGCCTGCTCCTTGCTCTTGCGGCTGACCGCGTCCACCTGGCTGTCGAAATGGTCGATAAAATCCTGCGCCGCGTTATAGCCGTACTTCATCTGCCGGTTCTTCATGGTGGCGATCTCCACGATGCCCGCCAGGTTGCGCCCCGGCCGCACCGGCACAGTGACGATGGGCAGTGACACGTCCAGCAGGGTATAGCGTTCCTCGCCCAGTCCCAACCGGTCATAGAACTTGCCCTGCACCCACGGCTCCAGC
>JAFTBL010000200.1 GCA_017455225.1 Oscillospiraceae bacterium | reverse complement strand
GGGACGTGGAGGCCATGCTGCAGACCGGCCCCTTCGTCACCGGCGCCGCCCGCCCCTTTGCCACCGGCTCCGAAGCCGGCACCGGGCTGCAGGGCGCCGTCACCACGGCGGATCTTGGCAGCGTGAAGGCGCCTGCCGCCGCCGCTGCGCCTGAGGCTCCCGCGGCCGCCGCGCCCGCCGCCCAGGCGGAGTTCGAGGTGGTCAAGCACAGCCGCATCCGCAAGATCATCGCCGCCAATATGCATAACTCCCTGTCCACCATGGCACAGCTTACCCACAACAGCTTTGCCGACGCCAGCGCCATGCAGAAGCTGCGCGCCCGCGTGAAGGCGGAGGGCGAGAAGGCGGGGCTGCCCAACGTGACCCTCAACGACATGATCATCTTCGCCGTGTCCCGCACCATTCTGGACTTCCCCTATCTCAACGCCCATTACAGCGACGACAGTCTGAAAGTGTTCAAGCACGCCAATCTGGGCGTGGCGGTGGACACGGAGCGGGGACTGCTGGTGCCCACCATTCAGCATGCCGACGAGATGAGTCTGGCGGAGATCAGCCGCACCATGAAGGAGCTGGTCAAGGAGTGCCAGAGCGGCACCATCGCTCCGGAGAAGCTGCAGGGCGCGTCCTTCACCATCTCCAATCTGGGCGCCTTCGGCATCACCACCTTCACCCCCATCGTCAACCCGCCCCAGACCGGTATTCTGGGCGTGTGCAACATCGAGACCCGCGTGCGCATGAAGGGCGGCGAGCCGGAGTTCTATCCCACCATCAACCTGTCGCTGACCTATGACCACCGTGCCATGGACGGCGCGCCGGCCTCCCGCTTCCTGCAGGCGCTGGCCAGGAACATCGCCAACATCGACCTTCTGCTGATGAACTGATAGAGAGAAAGGATGAACGACTATGGCATATGACGTGATCGTACTGGGCGGCGGCCCCGGCGGCTACATCGCCGCAGAGCGCGCCGGCCACGCCGGGCTCAAGACCCTGCTCATTGAAAAGCGGGCGCTGGGCGGCACCTGCCTCAACGAGGGATGCATCCCCAGCAAGGTGCTGCTCAACTCCTCCAAGATCTTCCACTACACCACCGACTACGGCAAGCTCTACGGCGTGGTGTGCGACGGCTCCCATGTGGATCAGAAGACGGTCATCGAGCGCAAGCGCAAGGTGATCGCCACGCTGGTGGGCGGCGTGGGCATGGCCATGAAGGCCAACCACGTGGAGGTGGTGAACGCCATCGGCACCATTGTCGGCCGCAGCGGCGACGTGATCTCCGTGGAGGCCGAGGGCAAGACCTACGAGGGCAAGTATCTCATCATCGCCACCGGGTCCAAGGCCTCCGTGCCGCCCATCCCCGGCGTGAAGGAGGGCATCGCCTCCGGCTTTGTGATGACCAACTACGAGGCGCTGGAGCTGGAGACGCTGCCCAAGCGCATGGTGGTCATCGGCGGCGGCGTGATCGGTCTGGAGCTGGCCGCCTACTACGGCGTGGTGGGCTGCAAGGTGGACGTGGTGGAAATGCTGCCCAAGATCGCCGGCCCCATCGACGGCGAGATCTCCGCTCTGCTGCAAAAGGGCTATGAGAAGGACGGCATGACCTTCCATCTGGGCGCCAAGGTCGTCCGCGTGGACGGCGACGGCGTGGTGTTCGAAAAGAACGGCAAGGAAGAGAAGCTGACCTGCGACAAGGTGCTGCTGGCCATCGGGCGCAAGCCGGTGATCGACACCTGCGGCATCGAGAAGCTGAACATCGTCACCGAGCGGGGCGCCATCCGTGTGGACGATCAGATGCGCACCAACGCGCTGAACGTGTTCGCCGTGGGCGACTGCAACGGCCGCTCCATGCTGGCCCACTCCGCCTATCGCATGGGCGAGGTAGCGGTGAACACCATCCTCGGCCGGAAGGACCGGATGCGCTACAAGGCCATCCCCAGTGTGCTGTACACCAATCCCGAGGTGGCCAGCGTGGGTGTGAGCGAGGAGCAGGCAAAGGCGGCCGGCATCGACACCGTGTCTGTCAAGCTGCCCATGGCCTACGCCGGGCGCTACGTGGCGGAGAACGAGGGCGGCAACGGAATCGCCAAGTTCATCTTCGACAAGAAATACCGCACCCTGATCGGCGCCCACGTGATGAGCAACTATTCCAGCGAGTTCATCGTGGCCTGCGCCGTCATGATCGAGCAGGAGATGACGGTGGACGCCATCCGCGAGATCGTGTATCCTCATCCGTCCGTCAGTGAGATCATCCGCGAAGCCGCCTTTGCGGTGCAGCTGTAATTTGAAAAGGAGCGTGTGATTTATGTCCAAAGCACAGTTTTACGATCCCAAGAGCCTGCGCAAGCCCGGCAAGATCAAGTTCAAGAACATCGACGTCTGCCAGTATCAGAAAACCGCCAAGGACGTGCTGGCCGACGGCAGCTTTACCGCCCGGCAGCTTCTGACCATCTACCGGGATATGAAGTATATCCGGGAGTTTGAGGAGATGCTGCGCAGCGTGCGCAACGAGAAGGTCTACAACGGCGTGGAGTACGCCTACACCGGCCCTGCCCACCTGTACATCGGTGAGGAGTCCGCCGCCGTGGGTCAGAGCTACCTGCTGGGCAAGGAGGATTTCCTCTTCGGTACCCACCGCAGCCACGGCGAAGTGCTGGCCAAGGGCCTGAGCGCCATCGAGAAGCTCAGCGACAAGGAGCTGCTTGCCATCATGGAGCAGTTCGACGAGGGCAAGCCCTATGCCGTTGTCAAGGAGAAGCTGCCCCAGAAATCCGTCAAGGAGCAGGCGATCGTCTTTTTCCTCTACGGCCTCACCTGCGAGCTGTTCGGGCGTGAGATCGGCTTTGCCAAGGGTCTCGGCAACTCGATGCACCTCTTCTTCCTGCCCTTC
>JAFTBL010000199.1 GCA_017455225.1 Oscillospiraceae bacterium | reverse complement strand
TACCGAGGAGATGCCCCGGGGCGGCTGCACCAATCCCTACGGCTGGACCAAGGCCATGATCGAGCAGATCCTGGAGGACGCCTGCACGGCGGACCCCATCCTGCGGGTGGTGTGCCTGCGCTATTTTAACCCGGTGGGCGCCCATGAAAGCGGCCTCATCGGCGAGATGCCCAACGGCATCCCCAACAACCTGATGCCCTACATCACCCAGACCGCCGCCGGCATCCGCAAGGAGCTGTCGGTGTTCGGCAATGACTACCCCACCCCCGACGGCACCGGCGTGCGGGACTATATCCACGTGGTGGATCTGGCCAAGGGCCACGCGGCGGCGCTGCGCTACACCGCCGGCCACGCCGGCTGGGAGGCCATCAATCTGGGCACCGGCCGGGGCACCAGCGTGCTGGAGCTGGTGCACACCTTTGAGCAGGTCAACGGCGTACAGGTGCCCCACCGCATCGCTCCGCGCCGGGAGGGCGACCTGCCCGCCTCCTACGCCAATGCCGACAAGGCGCGGCGCCTGCTGGGCTGGACGGCGGAGAAGTCCGTGGCGGATATGTGCCGGGACTCCTGGAACTGGCAGAAAAACAGTGAGAAGCTGTAAAGCATCTTTGCTTTACATGACTTTATTTACAACGGGAGATGATCGCTATGAACATCGCATTGCTGGGCTTTGGCGTGGTAGGCGGCGGCGTGTACGAGCTGTGCCGGGAGCGCAGCGACCTGCGGGTAACGCGGGTGCTGGTGCGCCGTGACCGGCCGGAGATCGCCGCCATCGCCACCCGGAACATCGAGGACATCGTGTCCGATCCCGCCGTGGACGTGGTGGCGGAGGTCATGGGCGGCATCCATCCCGCCAAGGAGTACGTGGAGGCCGCGCTGCGCGCCGGCAAGCACGTGGTCACCGCCAACAAGGCGCTGATCGCCGCGTGCGGCAGCGAGCTGATCGCGCTGGCCCGCGATTGCGGCGCGGCGCTGCGCTGTACGGCGGCGGTGGGCGGCGGCATCCCGTGGCTGGTGAATCTGGAGCGGGTGAAGCGGCTGGATACGGTCAGTCAGGTGGGCGGCATCATGAACGGCACCACCAATTTCATCATGGACGCCATGCACCGTGCGCCCGTGGCCTTTGCCGACGTGCTGAAAAAGGCGCAGGAGCTGGGCTACGCCGAGGCGGACCCCTCCGCCGACATCGACGGCGACGACATCCGCCGCAAGCTGGCCATCTCCGCCGCTGTGGCGTTCGACGCCGCCGTGGAGGAAACGGCCATCCCCACCTTCGGCATCCGCACCGTGACCGACGGCGACATCGCCGCCTTCCGGCGTCACGGCTTCACCTGCAAGCTGCTGGCCGCCGCGCTGCGGTGCCAGGAGGGCGTGTGCGCCTACGTGGAGCCCACGCTGGTGGGGCAGAGCGATCTGGAGTCCGCCGTGCCCGCCAACTTCAATCTCATCACCTACACCGGCGACGCCATCGGGCGCCAGAGCTTTTTCGGTCAGGGCGCCGGGCGCTTCCCCACCGCGGGCAACGTGGTGCAGGACTGCCTGGATATTCTGGAGGGCAAGCGGGCGTTTTACGGCTCCCTGGCAGAGCGCGCCGTGCTGGTGCCGGACGCGGAGGCGCACCCCTATTACGTGCGCACCGCCGCGGCGGACGCGTGGCTGAGCGAGCGCACGGTGGACGACTGGGGCGCCGGAGTGGTGACCCGCGCCGTGGCGGTGGGCGAGATGCTGGCATGGGCCCGCCGTCAGCTGGAGCGGGATCCCGGCTGCTTCGTGGCGGGGATCCGGTAAGGACATGAAGCGTTCTCTCACCGACCGGCAAAAAAAGGGGCTCGCCGCCGCAGCGGTGGTGATCTTCCTCCTGTTCTGCGCCGCCGTGTTCTGGTTCGTGGGGCAGCCCATGATCCGTTTTGCCCGCCAGCCGGAGCTGTTCCGCCAGTGGGTGGCTCAGCGGGGCCTGTGGGGCAAGGCGGCCTACGTGGCCATGGTGGCGCTGCAGGTGCTGGTGGCGGTCATCCCCGGCGAGCCGCTGGAGCTTTGCGGCGGCTACGCCTTCGGCGCCGTCTGGGGCACGGTGCTGTGCCTGCTGGGTGCTTTGCTTGGCAGCGTGGCAGTGTTTGCCTTCGTGCGGCGGTGGGGCGTGGCGCTGGTGGAGGTGTTCTTTTCCAAAGAAAAGCTGCAGTCGCTGAAGTTCCTCCACAGCTCTCCCAAGCGGAACGTGATCTTCTGGCTGATCTTCACCGTGCCCGGCACGCCCAAGGATCTTTTGTGCTACTTCGCGGGGCTGACGGATCTCCCCTGGGGCACGTGGCTGCTGATCTGCTCAGTGGGGCGGCTCCCGTCCGTCATCACCTCCACCGTGGGCGGCAGCGCGCTGGGGGAAAAGAACTATCTCTTCGCCGTGATCACCTTCGCCGTCACGCTGGCGGTGTCCGGGGCGGGGCTGTTGATCTACCGCGCCGTTTTGCGCCGCCACAACGCAAAAACGCCGGAGGAAACACCTCCTCCGGCCGACAACTGACACAGGATGAATTGAGCCGATGCCTACCGCATCGGCTCGATTTTTTATTCTTTTTCCGGCACCGGCCGATAGGAAACGGGCGTGCCGCGCTCCACGGTGATCTCATATCCGGCGCCCGGAGCGGGGATGCGGGTATAGTTCTCCTCCTCCGGCACGGGAAACCACGCCTGCAGCAAAAAGCCGATGACGCCGCCGTGGGTCACGCACACCGCGTCCTCCCCCGCCGCCAGCAGCGGCTGCACCGCGGCCAGCACCCGGTGTCTGACCTGAGCAAAGCTCTCGCCGCCGGGGCAGGCCACGGTGTCCATGTCCCGGCACCAGCGGAGATAGACCGGATCGTCCTTGAGCTGGTCGTAGCTTTTCATCTCCCAGTGGCCGCAGTCGATCTCCCGCATGCCCGGCAGCACCGTGTGCTCCACCGGGCCGTAGAGCGCCTCCAGCGTCTGCTCCGTGCGCACGAGGCCGCTGGTATAGTAGCGGGCCGCGGTGGGATAGCTGCCCGCCGCCGCCATGCGGCGCAGCTGCTCGATCCCCTCCGGCAGCAGAGGGAGATCCGTGCTGCCGTAGTAGAGGCGGCGGCGATTGCCCTCCGTCATGCCGTGGCGCAGCAGCGTCAGCTTCATTTCAGCACCTCCGGCAATCCGCAGAAAATCCGCACCACCCGCTCCGCCTGTGAAGCCAGCTTCTGCAGGCAGGCGCCGTGGCGCTCGCGCCAGGCGCGCTCTGCGCCGGAGAGGGGCACGATACCGCCGCCGATCTCTTGTGCCACAACGATCGCGCCGGGCGGGAAGTCAGCCGGCTCATTGCGGCGAGTCAGCTCTTCCAGGTGAAAATAACACCGTTTTCCGGGCACAAAGCCCGTGGCTAAGTCGCAGATATCAGCGTCTGTCAAGTGATATTCCTTTACAGCCCATGACAGCTTCCCCTGATACGCGCCACCGACGATCAATACCATATCCTCACCCCACCAGAGTCAATACCGCCACGCCCGCCAGCTCCGCCAGCGTCAGCGCATAGCCGGAAACGTCGCCGTTCATGCCGTCCAGCTGCCGAAAGCCCTGCCACGCGCACAGCCAATAAACGGCGGCGCCCGCCAGCGGCGCAAAGCTACCGCACAGCGCCGGCGGAAGCGCCACAGAGGCCGCCAGCAGAACGGACAGAAAGACTGTAAAGTCAAAACGCTTGCCGGGCAGTTTTGCGTACTGACTTGTGCCCATGGGGCGCAAATGCAGCACCGCCAGCCCGGCGCAGGCGCGGCAGGCCACCGGCAGCGCCAGCAGCGGCAGCCACGGCGCCTTTCCGGCAGCAAAGAACAGGCTCCACTGTGCCAGCGCCAGCAGCACCAGCGCGATCACACCGAAGGCGCCGCAGTGGGGGTCCTTCAAAATCTCACGCCGGCGGGGCAGATCCCGCCGGGACAGCACCGCGTCGCACACGTCCACGTAGCCGTCCAGATGGATGAAGCCGGTGGCGAGCCACGGCAGAGCCGCCATCACCAGCGCCCGGACGGCGGGCAGGGCAGGCGGAAGCAGGGCGTTCGCCCCGCACCAGAGGCCGCCCACCGCGGCGCCGATCAGCGGCAGAGCCGCCAGCATATGGGGGCGGGCTGACTCGTCCCACTTTTTATACGGGCAAGGGATGGACAAAAACGAACCCCACGCCATGAAAAAACCCGTGATCGCTTTCACCGGGGCAAGCCTCCCTTCCGGCAGCAGGCCACGCCCGCCGTGACCTCGCACACCGTATCAAATTCCGGGGCAAGGCGACGGCAGATCAGAGCAAGACCCCGGGCATAGTCCCGGGTGGCTTCGTCATACGCCATGCCGTCAAACCACACCCCGTCGCACACGCAGACCATGTGGCGGCACCGGCGGCTGAGAGAAAGGAGCGCGTCGCCCACTCTTTCGACCGCCGTCCGGTCGAGTTCTTTGCCGAACATCTCGTTGGCCAGCAGCGCCGTCACACTGTCAAACAGCACCGTGGCGCCCTCCGCCAGCGGATGCTCCAGCGGGGCGCGGCCCTGCTCCACGGTGGCAAAGCCCCAGCCGGCGCGCTCCTGCCGGTGGCGGGCGATCCGCGCCAGATCCTCCCCGTCCGTGGGCTCCATGGCCGCCCAGTAGACGAGCCTGCCGCCCAGCGTGCGGCAGAGCTCCTGAGCAAGACGGCTTTTGCCGCTTTTGCTGCCGCCGATCAACAGTATCCTCATGGCGCCACCGTAAAGGCGTCTCCCTGCCGGATGGGCGAGAGGTACCCGTCGTCAATGGCGGCCTCGGAAAAGGTGGCCATATCCGCCATGGCCGCGCAGGCCGCCTGCAGCACGCGGAACATCAGCACGCAGCCGCTGCCCTCGCCCAGCCGCATGTCAAGCTCCAGACAGGGCCGCAGACCCAGCTCACGGGCGGCGGCGGCATACCCCACCTCGAAGGAGGCGTGGGAGAGGAACATGGCGCTTTTGGCGGCGGGGCACAGCCGGGCGGCGCACAGAGCCGCCACCACGCTGATATAGCCGTCCGCCACGGCGGCGAGCCCCTCCCGGGCGCAGCCGAGGAACGCCCCGCACATGGCGGCCAGATCCAGCCCGCCCACCTTGCTCAAAACGTCCAGCACGTCGCCGCCGTCGACACGGTGCAGCGCCAGCGCACGCTCTATCACGCTCTTTTTCCGGGCGAAGCCCTCGTCGGTCAATCCGCCGCCGCGCCCGGCGACCGCGCTGACCGGAAGCCCCGTCAAGGCCGCCAGCACCGCGGCGCTGGTGGTGGTGTTGCCGATGCCCATTTCGCCCACGCCCAGCGCCTGCACGCCATCCGCTTTGGCCTGACGCACGGCGGCGATGCCCACGGCCACGGCGTCCACCGCCTGCTGCCGCGTCATGGCCGCCTCCACGGCGATGTTGCCGGTGCCGGGGCGCACCTTGCACGGATGCACCGGCGGCGGCGCCGCGCCGTTGATGCCCACGTCGTAGACCGCCACGCTGTCGCCGAAACGGCGGGCCATGGCGGACATGCCGGTCTGATACCGGGTCATCTGCACGCTCTGGGTCAGCGTGACGCTTTGGGGCGTGACGCTGACGCCCTCCGCCACCACGCCGTTGTCGGCGGCGAACACCGCCACGCGGCACACGTCCGCCTTGGGGCAGGTCTGCCCCGTGAGCCCGGCAAGACGCACCGCGTATTCCTCCAGCCTACCCAGACTGCCCGGCGGCTTGGCCAGCTGCGCCTGACGACGCGCCGCCGCGTCCATGGCGGCGCGATCCGCCCCCGGTACGGCGGCGATATATTCCAGCAGTTCCCGTTCGGTCATGCTCGTTCTCCTCTTACGAAAGATCCATGGTGGCGTAGGCGTTCAGCTCCAGCGGCGCCGTGTGGCCCGCCAGATACTCGTAGTACCCCTGCGCGCCGATCATGGCGCCGTTGTCGCCGCACCAGCGCAGGGGCGGAAGATACAGCGTGACGCCCGCCTGGCGGCAGGCAGACTCCAGATCCGCCCGGATGACGGAGTTGGCCGCCACGCCCCCTGCTGCCGCCAGCACGGTGCGGCCGGTGCGGTGCAGCGCCGCCATGACCCGGGGCACCAGCTCGTCGCTGACGGCGCGGGTAAAGTCACGCGCCAGCGCCGCCCGATCCAGCGTTTCGCCCTTTTGCCCGGCGTTGTGCACCAGATTCACCACCGCCGTTTTAAGACCCGAAAAGCTCATATCCAGCTCCGCCCCCTCCACATGGGCGCGGGGCAGCGTGTACACGCCGCCGGCAGACTGCCGGGCCAGCTCGTCCATGGGCTTGCCGCCGGGATAGGGCAGGCCCAGCACCCGGGCCGCCTTGTCAAAGCACTCGCCGGCGGCATCGTCGCGGGTGGAGCCGAGGATCTCCATGTCCGTATAGTCCTTCACGTCCACGATCAGCGTATTGCCGCCGGAAATGGCCAGCGCCAGAAACGGCGGGGCAAGCTCCGGAAACGCCAGATAGTTGGCGGCGATGTGACCCCGGATGTGGTGCACCGGGATCAGCGGCACGCCCAGCGCGTAGGCCACGGACTTGGCAAAGCTGACCCCCACCAGCACCGCGCCGATGAGACCGGGGGCATAGGTCACCGCCACCGCGTCCACGTCCCGCTTTGAAAGTCCCGCGTCCGACAGCGCCCGGTCGGTCAGGGCGGCGATCACCTCCACGTGCTTGCGGGAGGCGATCTCCGGCACCACGCCGCCGTAGAGCGCGTGCATATCCGCCTGGGAAAAAATGGCGTCCGACAGCACCGTGCGCCCGTCCCGCACCACCGCCACGGCGGTTTCATCGCAGGAGGACTCAAAGGCCAGTATGTTCATGCTTCCGTCTCCTCATAGGTATAGGTCTTGGTGAGGATCAGCGCGTCCTCACGGGGCAGGTCGTAGTAGTTCCGCCGGCGGCCCGCCTCCGAAAAACCGAATTTTTCATACAACGCGATGGCCGGCGCGTTGGACGGGCGCACCTCCAGCGTTAAAAACGCCAGACGATTGCCCCGGGCAAACCGGTCGAACACGGCGATCAGCTCCGCCGCCACGCCCCGGCGGCGATGCTCCGGAAACACCGCCACGTTGGTGATATACCCCTCGTCCGCCATGACCAGCAGGCCCGCGTAGCCCAGCACCGCGCCGGTAACGCCGTCCTCGGCCACCAGAAAGGCGGCGCACTGGTTGTCCAGCTCCTCCGCCAGCATGTTCCGCGACCACGGCCGGGAAAAGCAGATGCGCTCCAGCCGCTCCAGCTCGTCCAGATGATCCGCCGTCATAGGCGTGATACGAATGCTGCCGTTCATCCCTTTGCCTCCCACCAATTCTGCCCGGCGTGGGCCTCGGCGATCAGGGGCACCTTCAACGACGCCGCCTGCTCCATCTCCTGCCGCAGCAGGGCCTGCACCTGCTCCTGCTCCGAAACGGGGCACTCCACGATCAGCTCGTCGTGCACCTGCATGATGAGCCGTGCCGCCAGTCCCTCTTCCCGCAGCCGGCGGTGCACCCGCACCATGGCCAGCTTGATGATGTCGGCGGCGGTGCCCTGAATGGGCATGTTCAGCGCCACCCGCTCCCCGAAGGAGCGGAGGTTGAAGTTGGAGGACTTCAGCTCCGGCAGGGCGCGGCGGCGGTGGTACAGCGTTTCCACCCAGCCCTGGGCCGAGGCCCGGGATACCACGTCGGTCATATACCGGCGCACGCCCTGATAGGTGGCAAAATAGCGATCCATATACTCCTTGGCCTCCGCCACCGTGACGCCGATATCCCGGCTGAGAGAGAAGGCGGAAATGCCGTACACGATGCCGAAATTCACCGCCTTGGCCCGGCGGCGCAGCTCCGGTGTGACCTGCTGAGGCGGCAGGTGGAAGACCCGGGATGCGGTGACGGTGTGGAAATCCTCGCCGGAGAGGAAGGCTTGCTGCATGGCCTCGTCGTCAGCGATATGCGCCAGCAGCCGCAGCTCGATCTGGGAGTAATCGGCGTCCACCAGCACGCAGCCCTCCGCCGCCGTGAACAGCCTGCGGATCTGGCTGCCCAGCTCGGTGCGGGTGGGGATGTTCTGCAGGTTCGGCTCCGTGGAGCTGAGGCGGCCGGTGGCGGTGACGGTCATCTGGAAGCTGGTGCGCACGCGCCCGTCCTGCCCCAGCGCCTTCAAAAGCCCGTCGGCATAGGTGGACTTGAGCTTGGCGTACTGACGGTAGGTCAGGATCTTGTCCACAATGGGTGCTTCATAGCGCAGGTTTTCCAGCACCTCGGCGTTGGTGGACCAGCCGGTTTTCGTCTTTTTGCCGTGGGGCAGCTGCATCCGCTCGAACAGGATCTGCCCCAGCTGCTTGGGGGAGTTGATGTTGAAGCTCTCCCCCGCCTCGGCGTAGATCTCGCGCTCCAGCGCGTCGATCTCCCCCTGCAGCCACTGGCCGAAGGCGTACAGCGCCTTCCCGTCACAGCGCATGCCGGCGATCTCCATGTCCGCCAGCACGCGGCAAAGGGGCAGCTCGATCTGCGTGAACAGCGGCCACATCTCCCGCTCGTGCAGCCGGGGCTCCTGAAACTCCCGCAGGGCGGACACGGCGCTGCACCAGCTGTCCAGCGCGGCCTCCGCCGCGGCGGTGTCGCCCAGCGGGGAAAAGGCGTCCGGGACAAGGTGCAGAGGCTGCATGACCTCCTCGTTATAGTAGGTCATGAACAATCGATCCACGCCGTAGCTGCCGGCGGTGGCGTCCAGCAGATAGCCCGCCAGCGCGGTGTCGAAGGCGAAGCCGCCGGGCTCGATCCCCCGCTCCAGCAGGGCACGGGTGAGATCCTTCACGTCGTGGGCGGTCTTGGTGATCTCCGGGGCGAACAATGACGCCAGCAGCGCCTCCCAGTCGCCCTCGTACCGGCTTTCCAGCAAATTGACGGTCAGCGACTCGCCCGCCCCCGTTTCGCACTCCACCGCCAGCGCATTCAGCGCCGGCAGGGCGTACACCGTGACGCTCTCCGCGCCGCGCCAAAAAGCCAGCAGCTCCTGCGAGCGCGCCTCCTGCGTCACGGTCTCCACCGTGACGCGGCAGTCCGCGCTGCGCTGCGCCGTTTCGTGGGCGGGGGTCAGGTGGTATTTATCAATGAGCTTTTTGAACTCCAGCTTCAAAAAGAGGTCGTACAGCTCCGGGCGGAAGGGCTGGCGCAGGTTTTCCGCCGGGTCAAAGGCAAGGGGCGCGTCGGTGACGATGGTGGCCAGCCAATAGGAATGGCGGGCGCTCTCCTCCCCCTCCTCCAGCTTGCGCACCACGGCCGGCTTGGCGTGCAGATCCGGCAGGGCGCCGTAGATGGCGTCCACGGTGCCGTATTCCTGTATCAGCGCCATGGCGGTCTTCTCCCCCACCCCGGGCACGCCGGGGATGTTGTCGGAGCTGTCGCCCATCAGCGCCTTCAAATCGATCATATGGATGGGGGCGAAGCCGTACTCGGCGGCAAAGCTTTCCGGCGTCATGTCACGGGTGGTGGTCTGCCCCATACGGGTGGACACCAGCTTGACCTTGGTGCGGTCGGTGATCAGCTGCAGGCTGTCCTTGTCGCCGGTGACCACCACGCACTCCCAGCCCGCCGCCTCACACCGGCGGGAGATGGTGCCGATCAGATCGTCCGCCTCATAGCCCGCCAGCTCGTACCGGGGGATGGACATGGCGTCCAGCACCTGCTTCAAAACCGGCAGCTGCATGGCAAGCTCCTCCGGCATGGGGTGCCGGGTGGCCTTGTAATTCTCGTCCGAGAGATGGCGGAAGGTGGGCTCGCGCCGATCGAAGGTGACGCACAGCGCCTCCGGGCGCTCCTCGTCCACCAGACGCTGCAGCGTGGTCACAAAGCCGTACACCGCGTGGGTATAGAGCCCGTCACGGGTGGTCAGCGGCCGGATGCCGTAAAAAGAGCGGTTGATGATGCTGTTGCCGTCCAATACCATGAGTTTCAATGCGCAGTCCCTCCCTGCCGTTGAGTCCATACACAGTTATTATAGTATATTTTTTCCCGTAAAACAACCGTCAACTCTTGACACCGCCCACTTTTGTGGTAAACTCTCCCATAGGCCCTTTTGCAATGGACACGGGAGAAATGAGCTATGGACAAACGCACTCTGCGCCGCATGGACGTGCACTATGCACTGCTGCAATCACTGAACTGGATGGGCTACGCCGTGATCTGGGGCTGCATGGCCGTGCTGCTGCAGTATCTGGGCTTTTCCAACGCACAGATCGGGCTGGTCAGCTCAGCCGCTATGGTGCTGTCCATGGTGGCGCAGCCGCTTTTGGCATCACTGGTGGACAGGAGCGAGCGGATCGACAGCGGCGGCATGAGCGCCCTGCTGACCGTGGCGGGCGTGATCGGAGCGGCGGCGCTGTGGATCTTCCAGAAAAACCACGGGGCCGTGACGGTGATCTACGCGCTGATCGGACTGATCATGATCGCGCTGCAGCCTTTTTTGAACGCCACCGCCATGGAGTATATCCTCCGGGGCGTGCCGCTGCACTACTCTACCGACCGCTCCATGGGCTCGGCCACCTACGCCATCGGCGTGCTGGCCACCGGTTGGCTGGTGGAAAACCTGGCGCCGCCGACGGTGGTGCTGCCGGCGTTCATCGTGATCTGGACGGTGCTGGCGGTGGCCACGCTGCTGTTCCGCTATCCCAAGCCTCAGCCGGCGGCGTCGGACGGCAAAGCGGCGCCCAAGGCGGTGTCGCTGCCGGCACTGCTGCGCAAGTATCCCGACTTTACATTGCTGCTGGTGGGGTGCGCGTTCATGATGATCGCCCACAACGCCTACACCGCCTACACCATCCAGCTGGTACGCCGCGTGGGCGCGGGAGAGACCGTGATGGGCATCTCCATGGCCATCGCCGCCGGGATCGAGTTGCCTGCCATGGTGCTGTTTTCCCGGCTGCGGCGGAAGCTGTCGCTGGAGTGGCTGATGCGGCTGTGCGCCCTGTCCACCTTTGTGCGGGTGGCCATCTATCTGGCGGTGCCCACCGTGTGGGGCGTGTACGTTTCCTCCGTGCTGCAGTTTTTCAGCTACGGACTGTTCCCGCCGGTGACTGTGTATTACGTGATGGAGCGGCTGGACAGCGCCAACCAGAACAAGGGACAGACCCTGCTGCTGACCACCGCGGGAGCGGTGGGCTCCTGCGTGGGCATGCCGGTGGCGGGCGCCCTGTCTGACCGGCTGGGCACGGACGGCATGCTGTGGTTCTTGCTGCTGGCTGCCGCCGTGGGCACGGTGGTGGTCTTCTTCGCCACACGACGGGCAAAAAGTCCGGAAGAAAAGTGAACGACCGAAAAGGGCTGAAGCGGAAATGCTTCAGCCCTTTTTTTATTTTGCTTTTTACGAGGATGGATGCAGCGTACTTGTCGGAACCGGTCAGGAAACGTTGCCGTGCTCCACAGAGCGGTTTCCAGATTTTCTTCGGTTTCCGGTCCGTTCATACGGTATAGGGGTTTACTCCTCCGCGCCGGTGAGAGGCTGGCTGACGTCCACGGCGCCCAAGGCGCCCCGCAGCTCGCCCTCCACCAGAAACTGCACCGCCGTCACGCCCTCCAGCGACCGCAGAGAGCGCACCACGCTCTGCACCAGCAGATTCTGCTGGGCCGGCTCCGGCGGCAGCAGGGCTTCCACTGTGCCCAGCAGGTTTACATAACAAATACCACTTTCCGTCCGGACGGACAGGGCCGCAAAGCCCTCCGGCAAAAGCGTCCGGCCGCCCTGATCGGAGCCGGAGAGCAGTGCCTCCAGCACTACGGCGCCGCTGCTTTGCCCCTCGTAAAGGGTCAAAAGGCGATCCTCACCGCGAAGGCCGCCCTGCCCGTCGCCGAAATAGAGGCGGGCGGAGAAGGTACGCACCGCGTCCTCCCGGCTGGTCAGCAGTGCGTCGCCGCTGCGCAGGACGCTGCTGCCCCGGTCGGGCAGCTCCCGCCCCTCCACGGGGATATGCACCACCCGGATGGTGCTGATCTGGGTCAGGGTGAGGGTGATGCAATAGTCCGCCACCGTCAGATCCATACCGGAAAGCTGGGCGTAGGCGCCGGAGAGATCCACCACCGCCGCGCCGCCCTCCACGCTGCAGGAGAGCAGCTGGGTGCTGCGGGGCGCAGGGCTGATATGGCCGGGCAGGTCGCTGCCCAGCAGCAGTGCCATGGCCGCGGCGGCCTGCTCCTGCGGGGAAAGGGCGCTTTGCTCCGTCCAGTCCACCGTGCTGGGGGCGATCACGTCGCCGCCGCCGCTGCCGGGGCCGGCAAGACCGTAGATCTGCAGTGTGACGCCGCTCTCTCCCCGGCCGCGCATCACGCACCCGGAGGCGGACAGCAGCACCGCCAGCGCCAGCAGCAGCGCCGTACACGCTCTTTTCATTCCGCCTCACCCCCCTCGCACAAGGGCAGGCGCACGGAAAACACC
>JAFTBL010000198.1 GCA_017455225.1 Oscillospiraceae bacterium | reverse complement strand
GCGGCCCATCTGAGCCACCCGACAGATGGACTCCTCCACTTCCTTGGCGGCCACCAGCATCAGATCTGCCAGCTCGTCGATGACCACCACCACGGTGGGCAGCTTCTTCACCTCCGGGTCGGTCTCCGCCAGCGCGTTGTAGCCCGCCAGATCCTTTACGCCCTTTTCCGAGAAGATCTTATAGCGCTTCATCATCTCGAACACCGCCCACTGCAGGGCGCCCGCCGCCTTCTTCGGGTCGGTGACCACGGGGATCAGCAGATGGGGGATGCCGTTGTAGGGCACCAGCTCCACCATCTTGGGATCTACCATGATGAAGCGCACCTCGTCCGGCGTGGATTTATACAGCAGGCTGACGATCAGTGAGTTGGTGCAAACTGACTTGCCGGAGCCGGTGGTGCCGGCGATCAGCGCATGGGGCAGGCGGGAAATGTCGCCCACGATGTTGTTGCCGCCGATGTCCTTGCCGATGGCAAAGGCCACCCGGGAGCCGTGGTCGATGAATGTGCGGGACTCGATCACGTCCCGGATGCGCACAGCAGTCACCGCCCGGTTGGGCACCTCGATGCCCACCACGGAGATCTTGTCCGGAATGGGGGCAATGCGCACGCCGCTGGCGCCCAGCGCCAGGGCGATATCGTCCGCCAGATTGGTGATCTTGCTCAGCTTGACGCCCTGATCCAGCGTGAACTCGTACCGGGTCACGCTGGGGCCGTGCACCACCTCGCCGGCGGTGGCATCCACGCCGAAGGACCGCAGTGTATCCGCAAGGCGGCGGGAGTTGTTGCGCAGCTCAGCGCCCACCTCGGTATAGTTGTTGGGTTTGTTCTGTATCAGCAGCGTGACGGGCGGATACTGGTAAGCATCCTCCCCTGCCTGCTCCGCCTCGCCCTCGATCTGGCGGGTGACCTCCTCCGCGGCGGCGGCCACCTCCTCGCGGGAGAGGACCTTCTCCTTGCGGCGGCGGGGCTTCTTCTCCTCCGGCGCCGTCTCAGGCTCCTCCTGCCGGATCTGAGAGGGATCCAGCACCTCGGCCGGCGTACGCACGTCGGCGGGGCGCTTGGTGAAAAAGCTGCCCTTGTCCCCGCCCAGCAGGGCGGCAGCGGCAGGATCGTCCCGGCGCTTGACCGGCTCGTCCAGCGGGATGTCGATGGCCGGGCGCTTGGCGCCGCGGCGCGGCGGCTGGGTCACCGGGGTGAAGTCCTCCGGCAGGGTGTCGTCCTCGTCCTCTTCATTCTCCGCGGCGGCCTCACGCCGCTGGCGGGCGTGCTCCTTCACGCTGTCCGCCAGCTCGTCGGGGGTGATGTGCAGCGCCGCCATCAGCGCGCCCACGATCAGCAGCACCAGTAAAATGCCGGTGATGATCTTGCCGAACAGCGCCGAAAGGCCGTAGGACACGGCGCCGGACACCAGACCGCCGCTTTGCAGGGCCTGCCCGGTGAGCCACAGATCCTTCACCGAGCCGCCGGCGCCCATCAGCAGATCCAGCACCGCACCCACCAGCGGGACCAGCGCCAGCACGCCGCAGGTACGCAGGATCACCGGGCGCCCCCGGTGGAACAGCAGTATCAGCCCTGCCGCCGCCAGTGCCGGCGCCGCCAGATAGTATCCGCAGCCGAACAGCCCCTTCAGCAGCCGGGCGAAAAACGCCAGAAACAGCGCTGAGGCGTTGAAATAGCTCACCGTGACGCACAGCGCCAACAGCAGCAGCACCGCCCCGCAGCTCAGCCGCGCCGCCGCGTTGTACGCCGGCTTTTTCGGCGCAGGCGGCATCGTGCGCCGGGTGCTGCTTTTGGTGGATTGTGTTTTTTTCTTCTGTGTCGTTGCCATCGTAACCCCCACTTACGCCGTGCCCAGCACGGTATTCAGGATCAGTACCGCCAGGCCTGCCGCCCAGCAGTAATAGGAGAAATAGCCGAACTTGCCCTTCTCCGCAATGTATTTCAAAAGCCGCAGGCACAAATAGCCCACCACCGCCGCCGTTATCACGCCCACGAGGTAGGCCGGCAGCTGGCTCTTGTCCATCCCCTGCTCCAGCGCGTCCTTCAGGCCCAGAAGGTTGGCGCCCAGCACCGCCGGGATGGACAGCAAAAAGGAAAAGCGCACGGCAAACCGCCGTTCAAAGCCCCGGAAGCAGCCGGCGGAGATGGTCATGCCGGAGCGGGAAATGCCCGGCAGGGTGGCCACCGCCTGCCCCACGCCCACGATCACCGCGTCCAGCCACGTGGCGGTGCGCTCGCTTTTGCGCCCCTTGCGCAAAAGGTCGCAGGCAAAGAGCAAAAAGCCGGTGACGATCAGCGCCGCGCCGATGAACACCATGCTGCCCGAAAGCGCCTGCACGTGCTTGCGGATCGGCAGCACCAGCACCAGCGGCAGCGTGCCCAGCACCACCAGCAGCACCAGCCGCCGCGCGGGCGGCACGGGGGTAGGCGTTTCGCCCCGGGACACGTCCCGGATGCCGAGGAAGAACTCACGCACCATGCCCACCACGTCGCTCCAATAGGCGGCGCACACCGCCGCCAGCGTGCCCAGATGCAGCAGCACGTCGAAAAACTCCGGGATCTCGGCGTCCAGCCCCAGCAGGTGCTGGGCGACGGCCAGATGCCCCGAGCTGGAGATCGGCAAAAACTCCGCCAGACCCTGTACCAAGCCCAGCAAGATCGCGGTAAAGACTGACATGGATCTCCCTCCCTATGCTGCAATACTTACATGCGCCCATGATAAAACAGTATAGCATACGCGCGGGAAAAATGCCACATTTATTTCCCGGGCGCAGAAAAAACGGGCGCCGGGGGGTACCCGGCGTCCGTTTTCCGTTATTCGCCCAGCTGCTCCAGCGCGGCGCAGGCCGCCGCCTGCTCGGCGTCCTTCTTGCTGCGGCCGGCGCCCTCGCCGATGCTGACGCCGTTGAGCAGCACCCGGAAGGTGAAGGTCTTGTCATGGTCGGGGCCGACGGCGTCCACCATCTCGTACTGCAGCGTCTGCCCCGGCTTGCGCTGGACGCGCTCCTGCAGCGCCGTTTTATAGTCCAGCCTCCGCTGCTCCACCGCCGCGTCGTTCTCCCGGCACAGCAGCACCCGGTGGATCAGCTCACGGGCGGCCTCCATGCCGCCGTCCAGATACACGGCGGCAAACACTGACTCCACCGCGTCCGCCAGAATGGAGGGGCGGGTGCGGCCGCCGCCGCTCTCCTCCCCCCGGCCCAGCTTCAGATACGCGCCAAGGCCCAGCGTCTGCGCCACCTCGTGCAGGCTCCCCTCGCACACCAGCGCCGCCCGCAGGCGGGTCAGTTCTCCCTCCGGGGCGTCGCCGTGGCGGCGGAACAGGTATTCCCCCGCCACCAGACCCAGCACCGCGTCGCCCAGAAATTCCAGCCGCTCATTGCTCTCCACGCCCGTGCCGCGGTGCTCGTTGGCATAGGAGCTGTGGATCATGGCGCCCTGCAGCAGCGCCTTGCGGCGGAACGTGTAGCCCAGCCGCTGTTCCAATGTTTGCATGATTTCTTCCCTTTCTCCACACCTGAAAAAGGAGACCCCGCTGCTCTCAGCGGGGTCGCTTTTTTCAATTGTTGAACGCCGAAGACTCAGGCCAGCTTGCCGCTGAGATAGCGCACGCAGTCGCCCACCGACTTCAGCGCGGTCAAATCTTCTTCCTGGATCTCGCCGATGTCAAATTCCTCTTCCATCGCCATCACCAGCTCCACCAGATCCACGCTGTCAGCGCCCAGATCGTCCACAAACGAGCTCTCCATGGTGATCTCCTCTTCGTCCAGCGCAAACTGCTCGGCGATCAGGGTCTGCATCGTCTTAAAGATCTCGTCCGTCGTCACGCGTATTGCCTCCTTTCGGGATTCTGTCTTGGAAAATAATACGGCAATTCCTATGTCCTGTCAATAGCTATTTTTTCGATTCATCGATTTCTTCCTTCTCCACGCTCATCAGCCCCACGTTGCGCTCGATGGCGTCGATGAGACCGCTGCGGGCAAAGGAATCCGCCTGCGCCACAGCGTTTTCAATCGCCTCGGCGTTGGAGGAGCCATGGGCCTTGATGACAGGCTTGGAAATGCCGATGAAGGCGGTGCCGCCCACCTTGTTGGGATCCAGCTTCGCCTTGAACTCGTTCAGTCCCGACATCACCAGCAGCGCCGCCAGCCTGGTCAGCAGGTTCCGGCGGAAGATCCCCTTCAGCGCGCTGCCGGCAAAGGAGCCGGTGCCCTCCATGCTCTTGAGCAGGATGTTGCCGGAGAAGCCGTCGGTCACGATCACGTCGCAGCCGCCCTTGATGGCCTCCTTGGCCTCGATATTGCCGATAAAACGCAGATGCCCCGCGCCGTCCGCCCTGCGCAGCAGGGCAAGCGTCTCCTTCTGCAGGGGCGTGCCCTTGCTGTCCTCGGCGCCGATGTTCAAAAGGCCCACCCGGGGCTGCTCCAGCCCCAGCACGTACTTGGCGTAGAAATTGCCCAGATAGGCAAACTGCAGCAGGTATTCCGGCGTGCACTCGGCGTTGGCGCCGCAGTCTATGAGTACCGCCTGCCCCGTGGTGGTGGGGATCACCGGCGCCATGGCGGCCCGGCGGATGCCCCGCACCCGCTTGACGATCAGCGTGGCGCCGGTCAGCAGCGCGCCGGTGGATCCGGCGGACACCACCGCGTCGCCCTTGCCGTCATGCAGCATGGTCAGCGCCACGCCCATGGACGTGTCCTTCTTCCGGCGGAAGACCGTGGCAGGATCGTCGCACATCTCCACTGTTTCGGTGGTGTTCACGATCTCCACCCCCTTGGGCACGGTGGTCTCCCCGCACTGCTCCAGCGCACGCAGGATGGACACGGCGTCGCCGGTGAGCACGATCTCCGCGCCGGTCTTCTTCTGCCCCTGCAGGGCTCCCTTGACGATCTCCAGCGGCGCAAGGTCGCCGCCCATGGCGTCAACAATGATCTTCATACTGACATACCTCCGGCCGGAGCCGCTCCACGATCGCCAGTGACCGGGCGGACAGCTCCGCGTTTTTGTTCCGCTTGCCGCGGACCCGGTGATCCAGCGGCGGGATGATGCCGAAATTCACGTTCATGGGCTGGAAATCGCCCACGGAATCGGTGCTGACATACAGCGCCAGCGCGCCCACCGCCGTTTCGCGGGGGACATCCACCGGCGGCTTGCCCTGCAGGCGGCGGGCAGTCTCCACCCCTACCAGAAAGCCGCTGGCGCAGGACTCCACATAGCCCTCCACCCCCGTCATCTGCCCGGCAAAGGACAGGCGGGGCATGCTGCGCAGCCGGTAGTACCGGTCCAGCAGGGCGGGCGAATGGAGATAGGTATTGCGGTGCATGACGCCGTAGCGCAGGAACTCCGCGTCATGAAGCGCCGGGATCATGGAGAACACGCGCTTCTGCTCCCCCCAGCGCAGGTGGGTCTGGAACCCCACCAGATTGTAAACGGTGCCCTCGGCATTGTCCTTTCGCAGCTGCACCACCGCGTAGGGCTCACGCCCGGTCTTGGGATCGGGCAGGCCCTTTGGCTTCAGCGGCCCGTAGCGAAGGGTGTCCTCCCCCCGGCGGGCCATAACCTCCACCGGCATGCAGCCCTCGAACACGCCGCCGTCGTCAAAGCCGTGGATCTCCGCCTCCTGCGCCGTGCAAAGCTGGCGCCAGAAGGCGGCGTATTCCTCCCGGTCCATGGGGCAGTTGACGTAGTCCGGCGTGCCCATGCCGTAGCGACAGGCGAAATAGGCGCTGTTCATGTCCACGCTGTCAAAGCTCACCAGCGGGGCGGCGGCGTCGTAAAAATGCAGCGTGTCGCCGCAGCCGGGCAGCGCGGCGATGCGCTCGGCCAGCGCGTCGGAGGTCAGCGGACCGGAGGCGATGACCACCTCCCCCTCCGGGATCTCCGTCACCTCGCCCTCCACCACGGTGATGAGCGGGTGGCTGCGGATCATCCGGGTGACCATGGCGGCAAAGCCCTGCCGGTCCACTGCCAGCGCGCCGCCGGCCGGCAGGCGCGTTGCGTCGGCGCAGCGCAGGATCAGGCTGTCCATCCGCCGCAGCTCCTCCTTCAAAAGTCCCACCGCGTTCTCCAGCTGATCTGAGCGCAGGGAGTTGGAACAGCACAGCTCGGCAAACCAGGGGCTGGAGTGGGCGGGGGTGGTCTTTTTCGGCTTCATCTCCCGCAGCGTGACGGGCACGCCCCGGCGGGCCAACTGCCACGCGCATTCGCTGCCGGCCAGTCCCGCGCCGATGACGGTGACGGCGGTCATGCCTTCTTCCCCTTGGGGGCGGTCTTCTTGGAAGCAGTCTTCTTGGGAGCGGCCTTTTTGGGGGCGGCCTTCTCCGTTTTGTCGTCCTTGTCCGTCTTCTTATAGTACCCCCGCTTGTCCTCAGGCAGGAAGTTGCTGCAGGCGGGATTGATGCAGAAGGGGCGCTTGAACCCCCGGCCTGCTCGCTTGAACATGGTCTGGCCGCAGACGGGACAGTCGTCCTTCACCGGCACGTCCCAGCTCATGAAATCGCAGGTGGTGCCGCCGGAGTGGTTGTTCACGAATTCACAGCAATAATAGGTGTACTGCTTGCCGGTCTTTTTGCTGACGCCGGTGCGTTTCATCAGCCGGCCGCCGCACTTGGGGCAACGGC
>JAFTBL010000197.1 GCA_017455225.1 Oscillospiraceae bacterium | reverse complement strand
GCGGCAGCGCCATCGCCTCCAGCTCCATGGCCACGGAGATGATCAAGGGCAAGCCCCTGAGCCAGGTGCTGACGCTGACCAATCAGGCGGTGGTAGAGGCGCTGGACGGTTTGCCCGCCCACAAGCTGCACTGCTCCGTGCTGGCGGAGGAGGCGGTAAAGGCCGCCCTGCGGGACTATTTTGAAAAGAACGGCATCCCCTATGACCACGACGCCCTGCGCCAGACGGAGGACTGCGCCCACTGCTGCTGATCCCCGCAGGCTGCGCCGCCGCAAAGGAGCTTTTTCTTTGCGGCGGCCGTTTTTTTGTCCGATCTTGTAGATTTTTATTCTTTCTCCCCCTTGCTTCTTAAGCTCGCCGCTGCTATACTTACATGTGTTCCTACAGGCACATTGACAGAGAAAAGGAAGCTCCATGGAAACACTGAAAACCGTCAACTGGATCATCAGCATCGTTTTTCTGATATGCTACAGCTATCAGTTCTTTTATATCCCCGTATCCTGGCTGGGTCGGCGCCGGGAGGAATTGCCCGGGCCGCGCCACACGTATGCCATACTGATCTGCGCCCGGAATGAACGCAGCGTGATTGCCGACCTGATCGGCAGCATCCGCTCCCAGACATATGACGCATCCGCACTGCACATTTTTGTACTGGCAGACAACTGCACCGATGACACCGCCGCCGTGGCTCGCAGCGCAGGCGCCACCGTATACGAACGCTTTGACCGGACGCACGTGGGCAAAGGATACGCTCTGCAAACTCTGATGGCACATCTGGCGGAGGATTACCCCGCCGGATTTGACGGTTATTTCATCTTCGACGCGGACAACATTCTCGCCCCCGACTATGTGGAGCAGATGGACCGTACCTTCTCTCAGGGCTATGACGTGGTCACCGGGTACCGCAACTCCAAAAACTACGGCGACAATTGGATCAGTGCCGGCTACGGTCTGTGGTTTCTGCGGGAGAGCCGCTATCTCAACCATGCCCGGCATCTGCTGGGCAGCAGCTGCGCCGTAGGCGGCACCGGCTTTCTCTTCAGCCGTGCCGTGGCGCAGGAGATGGGTGCTTGGCCCTATCACCTGCTGGTGGAGGACATCGAATTCTCCGTAGATCAGATCCTGCACGGCCGGCGCATTGCCTTTTGTCCCCGCGCCGTGCTGTACGACGAGCAGCCCACGCGCTTTCGCCAGTCCTGGCGCCAGCGAAGCCGTTGGTCCAGAGGGTATCTGCAGGTGTTTCGCCGCTACGGTATGCACCTGGTGGGCGGGGCACTGCGCGGCCGCTTCGCCTGCTTTGACATGGCCATGTCCATCATGCCCGCTTTCATCTTGTCTGTGGCCGCCATTTTCTGCGATCTGACGCTGGCCATACACGGTGTGCTGAGCGGCGGCTCACTTGCCATAGCAGCGCTGTCCGTGGGCGAGTTGCTGGGGGATATGTACGTGACCCTTTTCGTGCTGGGCGCCATCACAACCGTGACCGAATGGCGGCAGATCCGCACCTCCGCCGTAAAGAAGATACTGTACACCTTTACCTTTCCCCTGTTTATGGCCACCTATATCCCCATCTCCCTCTGGGCGTTGGTAAAGCCCGTCAAATGGGAGCCGATCGAGCACAGTGTCACCGCCGCCTCGCTGAAGCAGCGGGGAGAAGACGAGCTGCTGCCGTTTTAAGCCGCCGGGCGCTGAGGCGCCGGAGCGAATCGCAGGCCCTTAGCCTTTGCCGACACGCATCAAAATTGTATCGTTTCACTTGAGGTGATCCCCGTGGAGAAAACGCTGATGCACACCTGCTGCGCCCCCTGCTCCGTGTCCTGCATCCGGCAGCTCCGGCAGGAGGGCATCGAGCCGGTGTCCTACTGGTTCAACCCCAACATCCACCCCTATACGGAATACGCCGCCCGCCGCGACACCCTCATGGCCTACGCCCCCGCCGTCGGCATGGAGCTGATCGTGCAGGAGGACTACGGCCTGCGCAGCTTCTGCCGCGCCGTGGCGGAGGATATCGAGCACCGCTGCGGCGTGTGCTACGAGCTGCGGCTGGATCAGACGGCGCGCTACGCCGCCGGGCACGGCTTTTCCTCCTTCACCTCCACCCTGTTTGTCAGCCCCTATCAGAACCACGAGCTGCTGCGGCAGAAGGCGGAGGAGGCGGCACGACGCCACGGGGTGCGGTTTTGTACCGTGACTTCCGCCCCGGCTTCCGGGACGGGCAGGCACAGGCGCGGGAGCTGGGCCTTTACATGCAGAAATACTGCGGCTGCGTGTTCAGCGAGGAGGATCGGTACCAAAAAAAGATCCTGCGGGATCTGGCGGAGCCGGAGAAGCACCTGCTGCCCCGGCTCGCACAGGAAGAGGAGGAGTGAACGCTATGGAGAAATACGTTTTTCCCCTGACCGAAACACCCACCGAGCACGGCTTTACGCCGGAGGCCACCTTCTATATCCTCCCGCCCAACGACTGCCCCGCCCGGGGCATGGTGATCGTCTGTCCCGGCGGCGGCTACAGCAGCGTCTGCTTTGAGCGGGAGGGCGAGCGGATCGCCACGGCCTATCTGGCGGCAGGCTTCCACGCCGCCGTGGTGAACTACTCCGTGCGCCCCCACGTGCACCCCCAAGCCCTGCTGGAGCTGGCGCAGACCCTGCGCCTTGCCCGGCAGCACGCCGCGCAGTGGCGGCTGGATCCCCACCGCGTGGCCGTGTGCGGCTTCTCGGCGGGCGCCCATCTGGCGGCCTGTCTTGCCACGCTGTGGAACGACCCCACGTATTTTTCGCCGGAGGAGATCGCGCAGCGCGCTCTGCGGCCGGACGCCGCCGTGCTGTGCTATCCGGTGATCGCGCCGCTGGACGGTGCGGACGGGCACAGCTTCGACAATCTGATCGGCAGCGCTGATCCGCACCACCCCCTGCGGCGTGAGCTGGCGCTGCACCGCCGGGTGACGGCAGACACGCCCCCCACCTTCCTCTTTCACACGTGGGAGGACGAGCAGGTGTCCGTGGAGAACAGCCTTCTCTACGCCGCCGCCCTCCACGCCAACCGCGTGACGGCGGAGGTGCATATCTTCACCCGGGGGCAGCACGGGCTGGATCTGTGCGCCGACGAGCCGGCCCGCCTTCGCTGCCGGCCGGAGCTGGAGCGTCCCTACCCGTGGCACGAGCTGTCCTGCCGGTGGCTGTATCAGCAGTTCGGGCTGTGACCGCGCTTGCCGGAAAAGCTGCGAAGCCCTTAAAAAACCTCGCAGATAAGCAAGTGTCCAAATCTGTGATTTGGCAACACGGACTTATGCGTTAGCTGTTCGCGCCGCGCACGGCGCGAAGGTATCTTATCGTAATTTCTGACGACATGCGCGTCAGAAATTACACATCTCAGACTACGAAGTGTGCGAATTGTCCGCCAAAGGCGGACAATGAGTGCGCGCAGTAGGCTGCAAACCTTTTGCCGAAAAACGGCGCCGCTGTTTTTCGGCAGTCTCAGACCGCCTGCGGGCGGTCTTTTTCCATTTCGGCGCGTGTGCAAAATTTTTGCATTTTTTACGCTGTACGGTTGCATGACGGAAAAAATGTGATACAATGTAAAGCACTAAAGTATCTCCCCGCCGTTCTGCCGCGGGGCAGACACAGGAGGTTTCCCTATGATCCGACTCACCGACCACGGCG
>JAFTBL010000196.1 GCA_017455225.1 Oscillospiraceae bacterium | reverse complement strand
GAGGTGGAGGATGAGATGTACGTCCTCCGTCCCATGAACTGCCCCCACCATATGCGCATCTACGCCAACCAGCCCCACTCCTACCGCAACCTGCCCGTCCGCATCGGCGAGATCGCCCACGACTTCCGCTATGAGGCCTCCGGCACCTTGAAGGGCATCGAGCGGGGCCGCCACTTCGGCCAGAACGACGCCCACCTGTTCGTCACCCCCGAGCAGATTAAGGAGGAGGTGGCCAAGGTCTGTGACCTGATTTTCGAGACCTATAAGGACTTCGGCATCACCGATTACCGCTGCGTCCTGTCCCTGCGCGACCCCGCCGACAAGGAGAAGTATCACGACGACGACCAGATGTGGAACACCGCCGAGACCGCCCTCCGTGACGTGCTGGTGGACCTGGGCCTGGAGTTCACCGAGGAGATCGGCGAGGCCGCCTTCTACGGCCCCAAGCTGGATGTGAACGTAACGCCGGCGGTGGGCGCGGAGTACACCTTGTCCACCTGCCAGCTGGACTTCTGCCTGCCCGCCAAGTTCCACCTGACCTACGTGGACAAGGACGGCGTGGAGCGCACCCCCGTGGTGATCCACCGCGCCATCCTCGGCTCGCTGGATCGCTTCATGGCCTATCTCATCGAGGAGACCATGGGCGCCTTCCCCACGTGGCTGGCGCCGGTGCAGGCCAAGTTCCTGCCGGTGACCGACCGGGCCAACGAATACTGCGAAAAGCTGGCCGGGCAGTTGGAGGACGCCGGCTTCCGGGTGGAGGTGGACGATCGCAACGAGAAGATCGGCCGCAAGATCCGGGACGCGCAGGTGGAAAAGGTGCCCTACATGGTGGTGGTGGGCGACCGGGACATGGAAAACGGCACCGTGTCGCCCCGGCACCGCACCGACGGCGATCTGGGCGCTATGACGCCGGAGGCCTTCACCGCCCTGCTGCGGGAAGCCGTAGATACCAAGTCGCTGAAATAATGACGCATGCCCCCGGAGCAGTTTGCTCCGGGGGCGCCGTTTCAAAAAGGAGGGCTTGTTATGAACATTGTCTGGTACGGCCACGCCTGCTTTTGCGTGGACTCACAGGGCTATCGCATCGTGCTGGATCCCTACGACGGCGTGCGGGGCTACCCGCCGCTGCAGCTGCAGGCGCAGCAGGTGCTGTGCAGCCATGAGCATTTCGACCACCATCATCTTGCGGCGGTGACACTGTGCCCGGCATCGTCCTCTCCCTTCTCGGTGGAGACGGTATCCACCTTTCACGATGACCGGGGCGGCGCGCTCCGGGGCAGCAACACCGTGCATATCCTCCGGGCGGAGGGGCTGACCGTGGTGCATCTGGGCGATCTGGGACACCTGCTCAGCGACGCGCAGGCGCAGCCTTTGACCGGGTGCGACGTGCTGCTGATCCCCGTGGGCGGCACCTACACCATCGACGGCGAGTTGGCGTATGAAACGGTGCGGCAGCTCCGGCCCCGTATCGCCGTGCCCATGCACTACCGCCGGGGCGCGTTCGGCTTTGACAACGTGGACACGGCGGAGCCTTTCCTCTCTCACTTCCCCGCACAGCAGCTCCACCGTCTGTCCGGCAGCGGATTTGACCCCCGAACGGCGCCCGACGGCGTGGTGCTGCCCGCGTATCCCGCCGCGGAATAACGTGTGATCGGCAAAAAGGGACTGCTTTGTGTAAAGCAGTCCCTTTTTCGTCATTTTCTATTGGCCTGGTGCAAACAAGACGTGGCCGGAGGGGGATCCGTCGCCGCCCAACACAGAATAGTCGTACAGGGTCATACCCTGCTCCGCGCCGATGTTCTCCACCGTCCAGATCTCCGTCACCGGCTGGCCGTTCTCGTCCGTCACCACGTTGCCGTCCTCGTCCGTGACGGGAACGGTATACTCCACGAACGCGCCGGCGCCGCCTGTTCCGCCCGTCGTCTTTACGGGGCGGAGGCAATAGATCGCCTGCTCCAGCGTGGTGCGGTGGATCATGACGGCGGGGGTGCCGAAAACCTCCACCGTCGCCTCCCGGTCGATCATCACGCAGGACGCGCTGTCCTCGCACTCCAGGTACAGGCCCACGCCGTCGGCGGCGGCTCCGCTTTCATTCAGCGTCAGATGCCCGGAGCCGGTAAAGGTGACGCTGCCGCCGTACATGGCGCCCCACACCTTCAGCTGGTCCAGCGAGCTGTCGCCGATCAGCTCCACCTTGAACCCGTTGCCCATCAGGTTGGTCTCCAGCTTGCCGCCGCGGAAGTCGTTCAGCGTCAGCGTGTTGGTGCTGCTGTCATAGGACGCGCCGGGCAGCGAAGCAGCGGTGACGCCGTTGGCGGTATAATATGTACCTGCGTGCAGATACGTGTAGTCCGTGCCATTGACCAGAAGGATGTACTCCTCCGAACCCATGCCGGCCCACGCGTAGTCCCCGGCAAAATCCGGGTCGAGGTTGGGCAGTGCGGGGAACACATCGTCATATACCTCCGGCTCGTCGTCCACAGGGGTGACCGGGGTCACGGGCAACGGCGGTAAAACCTGCTCCGACGGGGCCAGGAAGTCGCTGCCCAGCGGATCCTGCCCGAAGGCGGCGTTCACGGCCACCACCACGCTCAGCGCCGCGGCGGTCTGCAGCAGGATCAGCTTGTGAAGCCGCTTCCGGCGCCCGGCGCGGCGCTCCTGCGGGTCAGGATCCACGGAGTGGTTTTCATACTCCTCCCGCCCTGCGTAGGTGTCGTTGTACTCGTCTCCCGGCGCGGGGATCTCCTGCGCCGGAATGTGATATTCGCCGTCAATGTACTGCGCCACAAGAACACCCCCCGTAACACGGATACCGGATCGCTTACGCAGCTATCATATCAGTGGATGACCGTCCCTGTCAACGCTTTTCCCGTTCCGTCCATGGCGTTTTACAGCTGGAACTGCTGCTCGTATTCCTCAAAAAGCCGGTTGAACGCGTCGCCATGACGGGCGTCGTGGAGGTAGGCGTGACTGTCCAGCCGGTCGGTGGGTACCTCCAACAGCGCCACGGCGATGTTGGAGCAGTGATCC
This sequence comes from Oscillospiraceae bacterium, assembly GCA_017455225.1. Next base: position 4,496 of record JAFTBL010000196.1, on the reverse strand, counting down.
GCCACGCGCTCATAGTCGGTCAGAAGATCGTTGAACACAAAGCTGTGGGGCATGGTGCACTCGCCGTTTTTCAGCCGCTCCACGTGCCTCAGCTTCATCTCATCGCACAGCCGGTCGATCACCTGCTCCAGCGGCTCCACCCGCTGAGCAAGGGCCGCGTCGCCCTCCACGAATGCCGTGATGGACAGGCGCAGCACCTCCTGCACCGCGCGCTCCAGCACGGTCATCTCCCGGTCTGCCTCGTCGGAAAACTGCCGGTTCTTTTCGTGGATCTCCTGCGCCGCCTCGCCGATATTCAGTGCGTGGTCGGAGATTCGCTCGAAGTCGGAGATGGTGTGGAGAAACTCGCTGACCTCTGCGCCCTGCGCCGTGGACAACGTTTTGCCGGTGATCTTCATGAGATAGGTGCCCAGCTTGTCCTCGTAGCGGTCGATGGTATCCTCCAGCTCCGCCACCCGGGCAAAGCCCTTTTCTGAATAGTTGCTGCGCAGCGCGATGGCATCCAGCAGATCCTCCTGCGCCCGCCGGGCCATGGCGTTGATCACCAGCCGGCTCTGCTCCAGTGCCAGCGCCGGGTGCAGTAAAAACCGATCCTCCAGCCGGTCCATGTCCTCCGCGTCCGGCTCCGGCTTGCCCCGCACAAGCGCGGAGGCCAGACGCTCAATGAGCCCGATGCACGGCGCCAGCGCCAGCACCGTCAAAAAGCGGAACACGGTGTTCACCAGCGCGATAGATGCGGCGCTCATCACAGCCGAAAGGAAGGGGAAGTCCACGATGGCGTTGGCGGTGTAGAATACCGTGCCCCACAGCAGCACACCCAGTACGTCCACCAGCAGATAGGCCAGCGCCGTACGCTTGCCGTTGACGCCCGCGCCGGGCGCGCTGAGCAGCACGGGCACCGCCGCGCCGATGGCAACGCCCATAATGATGGGCAGCGCCGTTTCAAAGGTCACAGCGCCGGTAGCCGCCAGCGCCTGCAAAATACCCACGGCGGCGGAAGCGCTCTGCAGCACGCTGGTGAACACCACACCCACCAGAATGCCCAGAAGGGGGTTGGAAAACGCGGTGAGCATCTGCAGAAACACCGCGTCCTCCTTCAGCGGCGCCACGGCGCTGCTCATCACGCTCATGCCGAACATCAGCACTGCAAAGCCCAGCATAATGTCGCCCAGATGCACCACCGCCTGCTTTTTGCCCACCATCCGCAGCACGATGCCTGCCACAGCGATGACCGCCGTCAGCGTGGCGGTGGACAGCAACTGCGCCCAGCCTCCGCCGCCGCCCACGGAGGACAGCGCCACGATCCAGCCGGTGATGCTGGTGCCCAGCAGAGCGCCCATGATCACGCCGATGGCCTGACGCACCTTCATCATACCGGAGTTGACGAAGCCCACCACCATCACCGACGTGGCGGAGGAAGACTGGATCACCGCCGTGACACCGGTGCCCAGCAGGATCCCCTTGATCGGCGTACTGCTCAGGCGATACAGCACCAGCTCCAGCTTGCTGCCCGCCACTTTTTTTAAATTCTCCCCCATGAACGCCATGCCGAACAGAAACAGCGCTACGCCGCCCAGCAGGGAAATATAATCGCTCAAAGCCATTGTGCATTTCCTCCCAATGTACTATAATCAGTATAAACGATACAGCGTGCGCTGTCGACCTTCATTTTGCAAAAAAGCAGGAAAATAGAGACCAAAACCGTTGTCAAGGTGAAATTTCCCTTGTGCATCCTGCCGGTTTTTCAAAGACGCTAACCTTTTGCTTGCCTTTCTGCCACGGCAGATATATAATAGAACATTATATATGCTGCGGCAAATTCTTATTGGGAGAGTCGTATGCTGAAGAAGTATCTGATCGTTTTTCTGGTATCCATGGTACCGCTGATCGAGCTGCGGGGCGCCATCCCCTACGGCACGTTTTTCGGCCTGCCGCTGTGGCAGACCTACGTGATCGCCATCGTGGGCAATATGCTGCCGGTGCCGCTGATTTATCTCTTCGCCCGCACTGTGCTGGAGTGGGGCGCCAACAAGCCGGTGATCGGCAAGTTTTTCCGCTGGTGTCTTGAAAAGGGGCAAAGGGGCGGTGAAAAGCTGCAGGCCAAGGCGGGGCGCGGCCTCTTCTGGGCGCTGCTGCTGTTCGTGGGCATCCCCCTGCCCGGCACCGGCGTGTGGACGGGCACGCTGGCAGCCAGCATCCTGAATATGGGGCTGAAAAAAAGCGCGCTGGCCTGCATGGGCGGCGTGCTGCTGGCCGGGTGCATCATGGCGGCGCTGAGTCTGCTGGGCGTGACCGCCTTCGGCACCTTCGGCTGAGAAAAAGTAAAAAAGCGTGCTGCCCTTCGGGCAGCACGCTTTTTGAGGAAGCTTCGAGCCGATAGAAGAGAAAAAAGTTAGGAGGATAAAACGATGCTTTTCAGGCAGGCTAAGAAGCTAAAGAGCATAAACACAACTGAAATTGTTGATGCGATTGAAAACAGCGTTTACTCCCATTTGAAACCGCATGGCTTTCGAAAATTTGGACGAACACTCCATCGGTTCGTGTCCGAAGATATCTCACAGGTAATCAACTTTCAAAGTGGTCTTCCAATAAAAGGAATGAGCGGCTTACTGTGTGTAAATCTGGGCATCCGCGTGCCGGAATGCGTGGAAAGAGATTTTCATATAAACAGTGAAAAGAAGAAATACTACCATGAATACGACTGCAATATTCGCTCAAGACTGGGAACGGTGTCTGGGAAAAAAGAGGCATGGTATGATTTGCGGAAAAGCACGAAAAAAATAATAGAGAGTATCCAGAAGGAAATAGACGAAGCCGTTCTTCCTGTGTTTGAAGTGCTGAACAGCAGAGATGCTATCTTATCTCACCGCAGAGAATACTCACTATTTGATACGCTGAACTCTCATTTGATCTTATTGGAAGAGTGCATGATCTACGGGCATCTCGGTGATACGGAAAAGGCGAAAGAACTGTTTGAAGCCTATTATCAATCCGCTGTAAGCAAATACGAAGATCAAATGAAAAACGGTAGGCAGCAATATCTGAAAAAAGGAGAACGAGTCATTTTCGGGGACCAGGATATTACCGCGGAAAAGGACGGCTGGGTCACACTTTACGGGGCAACTCATAAGCACATCGAATACCTTGACCAATTGGCAAAGGATCTTAACCTAAGATAAATGCAGCGACGATTAGATTAGCTGTCCTCACTTATAGCGAGCATCGGATTTTGCCCCAATTCTGGATGAAATCGGTGTGGCCGCAATGGTCACGCCGATTTACTATTCTTTTGAGCCGGTAAATGGCACCGTAAAGCAACTTTCTCGTAAAGCGTTCCCCATCTGCCTTTGCAGGGGCGAAGCAACACGGCGATCCGTCAGCCACCTCATCAGTCAGCCTCGCGGCTGACAGCTTCCCCTCAAGGGGAAGCCTTTGATTGCGCACCGCTCAAGCCTTCCCCTTGAGGGGAAGGTGGCCGAGCGAAGCGAAGCCGGATGAGGTGGAAACGAGAGCAAGCATTCGTCCGGTGTACCTTCCTTACGAAGTGCCTCCTTCAGGGCAGCACGCTTTTTTGCTTTACACCCGTTTCCACTTGGCGCCGCCGGGCACGTCCGTCAACTCCACGCCCCGGGTTTTCAGCTCGTCCCGGATGCGGTCGGCCTCGGCAAAGTCCCTGGCCTTTTTCGCCTCGGCCCGGCGCAGGATCAGCGCTTCGATCTCCTCGTCCCGCTCGCCGCTCTCGCTGACCACGGAGAACGCCGCACCGCCGGAGGCGGAGGCGGATCTGGCGGCCCGCTGGCGCTGGGCGTCGGCCTTTTCCGCCAGCCGGATCCCCAGCACGCCGTCCAGCTCCTTCACGGCGGCCCACTTGGTGGCGCCGGAGCAGGGGGCCTTCAGGATGTCGTACAGCACCGTCACGCCGTTGGGCGTGTTCAGATCGTTGTCCATGGCGGCGCGGAACCGGTCTGTCAGCGCCTTGAGCGCCTCCGGCTCCACCGCGCCCTCCGCCGGATCGACGGCGGCCAGCCGGGCGATCAGCTTGTTATAGCCCGCCACGGCGTTGTCCAGATTGTCCCACGTGAACACCAGATTTTTCCGGTAATGGCTCTGCAGGCAGAAGAAGCGATAGGCCAGCGGGTCATAGCCCTTCTCCTCCAGCAGCGACACGGTAAGAAACTCGCCCTTGGACTTGCTCATCTTGCCGTCGGCGGTGTTCAGATGCGCCACGTGGCACCAGTGGGTGCACCACGGATGCCCCAGATAGCTCTCCGACTGGGCGATCTCGTTGGTGTGGTGGGGAAAGGCGTTGTCCACGCCGCCGCAGTGAAGGTCCAGATACTCCCCGTTGTACTTCAGAGAAATCCCGGAGCACTCAATATGCCATCCCGGATAGCCCGTGCCCCACGGCGATTCCCATTTTAACGCCTGGTCCTCAAATTTCGTCTTCGTGAACCATAACGCGAAATCGTTACTGTTGCGCTTATTGGCGTCGGCCT
>JAFTBL010000195.1 GCA_017455225.1 Oscillospiraceae bacterium | reverse complement strand
AGCCGCCCGATGATGCCCGCGGTGGCAACGCCTTTGGTGCGCAGCGTGGCGTTGGAGTAGATGTTGCGCAGCGTGCCGCCGCCCTGCCCCACGATGGAGCCGGCAATGCCGAAATGATTCTCGCCGAAGCCCAGCACGTCGTAGAAGCTGTTCACCAGCCGCAGATTCTGGATCACCGCCGTCTTTGCGGTGCGGCCGAACAGACCCACGCTGGCCTCCTGCCGGGCAAACACGCCGGACACGGTGTGTCCCTGCCCGTCAAAGGTGCCGCCGAAGGTGCTCATGGGGATCAGCTGCCAGTACGGATCACTGCCGCCCCAGGAGGAGGCGTCGCCGGTGTTGAGGGTGATATCCGCCCCCAAGCGCACGGTCTGCTCCTCAAACTTTGTCGTCCACGAGAGCATGGTAAAGCCGATGAAGTCGGCGCGGGTATAGATGGTACCGCCGCCGGCCTCGGCGTCGAACCAGTCGAAGCTGAACGCCTTTTCCAGTCCGTCGGTGCTCACCTTCTCCCCGTCGTAGAACGAGGTCAGCACGGGGCAGCCGTCAGGCCGGACGGACCAGTACTTGTCGAAATTCAGGTTGGTCCACTCATAGGCGCCAGTGCCGGTGAGATAGCGCTGCAGCACGGGGATCGTGCCGCCGGTGAATTTCACTTTGTCGCTGTTGCCGTTGTGGGAGGCGTATTCGCCGAGGTAGTTCCCCATGCACTCCCGCATGGCATAGCTGTTGTTCACCGTGATGATGGGACCGGTATAGCTCATGCCCACGCCGCCGCCCACGTAATAGGGGTTGGCGGTATCCAGGATGCCCGCGTTGAGACAGTCGCCGATGTTCATGACGCTGTCGTTCATTACCGTGCCCACGAAGCCGCCGGCCACGGAGCCCTTGTTGACCTCGGTGTGAAGAAATCCGGTGTTGAGGCAGTGGGTCATGTTGACCGTACCCAGCGCCTGGCCGCCCACGATGCCGCCGACCTGATAGCCGTATTCTTCCCCCTTGGTGATGGCCTTGCCGTCAAACCAGCAGTTGTTGATCGTGGTGATCATGCCTCTCAGGTTGACCTGCCCGATGATGCCGCCGATCTGCATGCCCTCGGCGTAAACGATCGCGTTGGAATAAATGGTATCCAGCGTGCCGCCGCCGCGGCCCACCACGGTGCCGGAGCCGGCGAAGTTGGGGTTGGTCGGGCTGTCCGCCGTGGCGTGGATCAGGCTGTTCTCCAGCCGGAAATTCTTCAGCACGGCGGTACCCTTGGCTCTGCCAAACAAGCCCTGAGCGTTGGGGCCCTTGACATAGATGCCGGACAGCGTGTGCCCCTGCCCGTCAAAGGTGCCGGCAAACCACTGCACAGGGTACCACCGGTTCTCCGGCGCGGTTTCGATCCAGTTCTCCGCCAGACCGTCGTTCAGCGCCAGATCCACGGCCAGCTTCACCGTCTGGCTGGCATAGTCCGTGTTGCCGGACAGCAGCGTAAAGGCGTACAGCTGGGGCAGGTTCGTGATCACCAGCTCCTGCGCCGTCTCGTCGTACCAGTCGTAGTCCGCCTCTCTGACCACGCCTGCCGTGTCCAGAGGCTGTTTGGCGAAGCACTTGAGAACGGGGAACGAGCCGTCCTCGCACGCCCAGTAGTTTTCAAAGTCCAGATTCGTCCACTGATAGGCCTTGATGCCCCGCAGGTTCTTTTCCATGATGGCAATGGGGCCGCCCACCTTGTTGGTGATCAGCTCGCTGACGGGATAATCGCAGGTCTCCAGCACGCAGAAGGTATTCATGATGGTGGCGTTGCCGGTGGCGTCGCCGCCGCCCAGCACGCTGCCGCTGCGGAACTGGCTGCCCAGCTCCAGGGCTCCGCTGGTGAAGCAGTCGTCGATCACCAGACGGGCGCTGTTCACCGTCATGCCCACCAGACCGCCGGCATTGTTGGCGCCGATGTGCCACGTGTCGATGATCTTGCCCGTGTTCAGGCAGTGGCTGAGCACCATCTCGGCGCCGTCGGCCTGATCGGCGATGCCGCCGATGTTGCGGTGGCTGGTCTCCACCACGCCGTCAAACCAGCATTCCTCCGCCGTCAGCTTTCCGCTCTGGCGGGAGAACAGGCCGCCCACCGCGCCGTAGTTGCAGCGCACGACCGCGTTGCTGTAAATGCGCTGGTAGGTGCCGGCGCAGTCCGCCGCGACGGACGCGCTGCCCACAGCGCCGGAGGTGAGGAACAACGTATTCTCCAGCCGGAAATCACGGATCACGGCGCTGCTCTTTACGTGGGTAAAGAGCGCGGTGGTCTCGTTCAGCGTTTTGGCATAAATACCGGAGATGGTGTGCCCCTGCCCGTCAAAGGTGCCGGCGAAGTCCCGGATGGGCGCCCACGACCATTTGGGGGCCTTGGTCTCCCAATCCGCCGCGTTGCCTTCGTTCACGGTGATATCCGCGCCCAGCTTCAGCGTCTGGCCTGCGAAATCATAGTGGTACGACAGGGTGACCACGTCGTAGAGCATATCCACGTTTT
>JAFTBL010000194.1 GCA_017455225.1 Oscillospiraceae bacterium | reverse complement strand
GCCGTCGGACGGTAGCGGAAATGGATGTTGGAAAGCTCGATGTTCCCGGAGAGCTTAGTCACTATCTGCCTGCCCTCCGCCGTCTCCGGCTCGGTCTGCAGGATGGGCTCCGCCATCTCCAGAATGGGCTTGATCTGCGCTGCGGAGGCGGCGATGCCGGAAAAGGCGGTAAAGGCGCCGGTGACCATGCCGTAAGCGGCGGTGAAGGCCAGATACGCCGACGGGGTCACGCCGCCGGAGGCGGCACAGTAGTAGATCACCACCGTGCCCAGCAAAGAGACCGCCAGCGTGACGGCCGCGTTGAGCTTGAGAAACAGCGGGGGATTGAATTCGATCTCCGCGCCGCCGGCATAGATCTTCGCCCACTTGGCAAAAGCGCGCTTCTCCGCGCCGGCCAGCTTGATCTTCTGGATCCCGCAGAGGATGGCGTAGCTGACGCCGGTCTCCTCGGCGGCACCCTTCATGAACTCCCGTGCCTCCTTGGTACGCATATGGCCCGTCAGCACGGTGACGGCCGCCATCACGAGATTGACGGCCAGCGCCGGGAAACCCAGTGTAGGCGCATAGGTGAAGATCTGCTTGAGGTACAGCAGCGACAAAATCGCCGTGACACCCGTGGAGAACACACCGCCCAGCAGCAGCGTGCACAGCTTGCCCATGGCGCCGGAGCGGCTTGCCAGCTCGCCGGCGCTGTACTTGCGGAAAAACGCCGTGGGCAGGCTCATCAGCCGCGCCATCATCGCCGCCTCCAAAGGGACGGCCACCTTCGCCTGCAGCCGCGCCAGAGCCAGCTCCCGCGACGCCGCAAACACCTGAGATGTGATGAGAACACACAGCATAAAAAGCGCAGTGCTCCACAGGATGAGGTCGTTTCCGCTATCCAGCACGAAATCGGACAGCATTTTGGTGATATGCGGGAGCAGCGTCCCCACCGCCGTAACCAGCAGCGTCAGACCGATGAAAACGGTGATATCCGCCCAGTTCAGGCAGCTTTTCATATAGGCGAGGATATCCGGGATGCCGATCTTTTTCAGCGGCAGCGGCTTGTAAAAGCAAAACGCCTCTTCGGCAAGCTGCGAAGCCGCCGCCCGGCCGGCTGTGATCTTCTTATCCCCGGCGCCGCGCCAGTAATAGCCGCCGTACTTTTTGGGCAGCAGCACAACGGGCAGGCCGCTGTCCCTGTAAAACGCCAGGATCGGGCCGAAGGAAGCGCGATACCAGCCCTCCGTGAGCTTGATGGGCCGGTACATGAGGCCGTGGGGCCTGAGGGCATAGTCCAGCTGATCCTCCACCGTTTCAGCGGAAGCGGGGATCTCCGTCGGCTTGAAGCTATAGTATTTCAGAACGTCGTCGATGGCGTCCTTGGTGACAAGGCGCTTGCCGCGCATTTCGCCTGCGCCGCGTTTTCCGGCGACGACGGACGCCATTTCAAATATGGAGTCCTCAAAGATCTCCTGATCCTGCTGCTTCCGAAGCCGGATCTGCTCGGTGAACAGTCCCACGAAGCTCCCTCCTTTCCTCAGTCGCTGGTGATGAGCTCGGCATACGCCCCGCCCTTGGCCATCAGCTCCTCGTGGGTGCCGCGCTGGGCCACCTTGCCGTGATCGAGGACAATGATCTCGTCGCAGTCCCGGACGGTGGAGAGCCGATGGGCGATGATGATGCAGGTGACGCCCCGCTCCCTGATGGCGCGGGTAAGCTCGTATTCCGTTCTGGCGTCCAGGGCGCTGGTGGCCTCGTCCATGATGACGATATGGGGATCCTGCG
>JAFTBL010000193.1 GCA_017455225.1 Oscillospiraceae bacterium | reverse complement strand
GGAGCTGGGCTACTATCCCGCTCCCGCCTACGTGGGCGGCAAGAGCGTGGACGTGTATGGCGGAGGCGTGTGTCAGGTGTCCTCCACCATGTACTACGCGGTACTGCTGGCCAACCTGAAGATCGTGGAGCGGTGGTGCCACCAGTTTACCCCCGCCTACATCACTTGGGGCGTGGACGCCACCACCTACCACCCGTGGGTGGACTTCGTGTATGAAAACGACACCGACTACCCCATCAAGATGCTGGCATCCTACAACGACAACACCGACGAGGTGACGGTGTCCATCTACGGCACCAAGGTGGACGACACCTACGTGCGCATCACCAACAGCATCCTGTCCTCCACCCCGTCCTACACGGAATACGTGGAGGACGAGAGTCTGGCGCCGGGACAGGAGGACGTGGAGCAGTACGGCTACACCGGCTACTACGTGCGCACGTGGCGCAACGTGTACGCCGGGGACGGCACGCTGCTGTCCAGCGAGGTGGAGGCCAACAGCGACTACGAAATGCGCCCCACCATCATCCACGTGGGCCCGGAGAAGAAGCCGGTACCCACGACACCCACCACGCCGACAGAGCCTACCACACCCACGACACCCACCACGCCGGCAGAGCCGACGGAGCCGACAGAACCCACGGAGCCGGGCGGCGGTGAGGCCGGAGGAGGCTCCGGCGGCGGCGAGAGCGGCGGCGAGTCCGGCGGAACGCCCGGCGGCGACGAGGGCGGAAACGGCGGCGAATAAGAGACGGAAAAGACCCGCTTCGGCGCGAAAAACGCACGAAGCGGGTCTTATTTTACGCTTTTTGAGGCGGTCAGCGACAGAGAAAGCTGTACCAGCCCTCGGAGGAGCAGCGCTCCAGCAGCTCCCAGCCGTTTTGACGGAGGGCGGCCGCCACCTCGGCCGAGCGGTCGTCAATGATGCCGGAGCAAAGGAACAGGCCGCCGGGCTTGAGAAAGCCCCGGGCGGCGGGCGCCAGCGCCAGGATCACGTCCGCCACGATGTTGGCCACCACCAGATCGTACCCGCCGCCGATGCGGGAAAGCAGCGCCTGATCGGTGAGCACGTTGCCCCAGAGGACGGTGTAGCGATCCCGCCCCACGCCGTTGAGGGCGGCGTTTTCATAGGCCACGTCCACGCAGGTCTCGTCGATGTCGCAGGCAACGGCGGCGCCGGCGCCCAGCAGCAGTGCGGCGATGGACAATATGCCGCTGCCGCAGCCCAGATCCAGCACCCGCTCGCCGCCGCGGACGGCCTTTTCCAGCGCGGTGAGGCACAGGCGGGTGGTGGCGTGGCTGCCGGTGCCGAAGGTGAGGCCGGGATTGAGCCGAAGCACCACCCGGCCGCCAGCGTCGGCGTGCTCCCATTCCGGCACCACCAGCAACCGATCACCGATCTCCATGGGCTTATAAAACTGCTTCCAGTTATTTTCCCAGTCCGCGTCCGCCACGCCGCTGACGGTCAGGCGCAGAGGCGCCGTGTCCGGACGGGCCCTGCCCAGTGAATCCAGCGCGGGGCGGATCCGCTGCAGCGCGGCGCGGCCGCCGTCGTTGTCCTCCACATAGAAGGTCACGCGGCACAGGCCCCGCTTTTGCGCCAGAAGGGAGTCGTCCACGTAGTCCCAATACTGGCGGTTTTGCTCCAGAAAGGTATGAAAATCCGTTTCGTCGTCGATGATGAGCCCGGTGACGCCCTGCCCCTCCAGCAGATCGGTCACCGCGTCCAGACCGGCGTGGGCGGTGTCCACCCTGCACTCCAGCCAGTTCATCAGCGCTCCCGGCCCAGGAAGAACAGGCCCATGGTGTCCGGCCCGGTGTGACTGCCGATCACCGGCCCGATGTAGTGGATATAGACCTCCGGCACGCCGTAGCGGCGCTTCAGCTCCGCCGCCACCTGCTCCGCCTCGCTCAGACAGTCCGCGTGGCAGATGAACATGGGATGCCGATCCAGCTCGACGCCCAGCTCGCCTACCTTGTCGATGAGGGCGTTGAGGCTGGCCTTGCGGCCCCGCACCTTGCTGACGGGCACCAGCTTGCCCTCGTTGGAGGTGTGCATCACCGGCTTGATGGACAGCATGGTGCCGAACAGCGCCGCGCCGGCGGAGAGCCGGCCGCCACGCTTGAGGAAGTTCAGATCGCCCACGGTGAACCAGTGGCAAAGACGCAGCTTGTTGTCCTCCACCCACTTGGCAAGCTCCGGCGCGGAAAGACCGACGCGCTTTTGCTCTACCGCCAGATACAGCAGCAGACCCTGACCCCGTGAGGCGGAAAGAGAGTCGATGACGTAGATCTGCCCGTCGGGGTACTCGGCGCGCACCGCCTCGGCCGCGATGGAGGCGGACTGATAGGTGGTGGACAGGGCGGAGGAGAAGCAGACGCACACCACGTCCCGCCCGGAGGAGAGCACGGCGCGCATGGCTTCTTCAAACTGGCCGATGTTCACCGCCGAGGTGGTGGAACGCTTGCCGGCGCGGAGACGGCGGTAAAACTCCTCGTTGGTGATGGAGCGCCCCTCCAGATCGTTGGGGTACTCCTCCCCATCCATGTGCATGGTCAGGGGCAGCACCGTCAACTCCAGATCCCGCGCCATTTCAGCGGTCAAGTCGCAGCAGCTGTCGGTCATGACGACGTACTCTCGCATCGGTGTATTCCTCCTGTGATATATTTTTTTCTTATTTACCTACGCAAAAACGGGAAAAGATCTCGCTGACCACGTCCTCCCGGACGGTGCGGCCGTTCAGCTCGCCCAGCGCCGACAGCGCAGACTCGGCGTCGGCGAGCACCGCGTCGGGCGTGACGCCCTGCGCCAGCGAGGTTCGGGCGGCGGCCAGAGCGTCGCGGGCGCGGCACACGGCGCCGTACTGGCGGGCGTTGGTCAACAGTTCGCCGGGAGCGGCGGCGCCGGAGGGGTACAGCGCGGACACGGCCTGCGCCAGCGCGTCCAGCCCTGCGCCGGTGACGGCGCTGACGGGATAGACGGCGCCGAAGCGGCGCTCCAGCGCAGAGACGTCCGCCCGGCAGGGCAGGTCGGATTTGTTCAGCAGCAGCAGGCAGTGGGGGGCGGACAGCGCCAGCGCGGCGGCCTCCTCGTCCTCCGCGTCCGGCGGGGCGGAGCCGTCCAGCACCAGCAGCGCCAGCTCGGCGCCGGCGGCGGCGGCGCGGCTTCGGGCCACGCCCTGCTGCTCCACCGCATCGTCGGTGGAGCGGATGCCCGCCGTGTCGGTGAGACGGAGCAGTACGCCGCCCAGCAGCAGCTTTTCCGCCACCGTGTCACGGGTGGTGCCGGGACGGGAGGCGACGATGGCGCGGTCAAAGCCCAGCAGGGCGTTGAGCAGAGAGGATTTGCCCACGTTGGGCTTGCCCAGCAGCGCGGCCGGCACGCCGCTTTTCAGCACGCGGCCCCGGGAAAAGGTGGCGGCCAGAGCGGAGAGGGCTGCTTCGTTTTGCTCCAGTACATCCAGCATCTCCTGCCGGGTGTGGGGCTCGATATCCTCGTCAGGGTAGTCCACCACGGCGTAAAACCGGCTGACGAGGGACAAAAGCGCATCGTATACACCGTTTACCGTGCGGCTGAGGGAGCCGGAGAGCTGGGCTGCCGCATGGCGGGCCGCGGTGGCGGTCTCCGCGTCGATGAGATCTGCCACCGCCTCGGCCTGCAGAAGATCCATGCGTCCGTTCAAAAACGCCCGGCGGGTGAACTCGCCTGCCTCCGCCTGCCGCGCGCCGGCGGCGAACAGGGCGCGGAGCCCCTCCTCCAGCACCAGCGGGGAGCCGTGGCAATGGAGCTCGGCGCAGTCCTCACCGGTATAGCTGCGGGGGGCGGGGAAAAAGACGCACAGCCCGTGATCCAGCAGGCGGCCGTCGCCGTCCAGCACGTCGCCGTAGACCAGCGTGCGGGGCGGCTGCGCCCCCATGGGGCGGCCGTTTGCGGGGCGGAACACCGCTCCGGCCGCGGCAAAGGCGCCGGGCCCGGACAGGCGGAGAATGCCCACCGCGCCGGCGGCCCGGGCGGTGGCGATGGCGGCAATGGTATCGGACATGGGCGAGGCCCCCTTTTTTGTGGGATCTTGCCGCTATTGTAGCACAAAAACGGATGGTTGTGAAGATAATACGGTGGCGTGTGTTATCTAATATAGCATATTACATGAGGCGTGTCAAGAGGGGGCAGAAGGGCATTGACAAAAAGAGCCGATGCGGCTATAATTAAAAAGCAGCCGGCGATCCGTCGCCGGGGCAAATAAGCAGAAGGAGAGAGTCAAAATGGAAGAGAACAACGTGCCCGGCAAGGGCGCAGCGATAGCCAGCCTGGTGCTGGGTATCATCTCCGTCGAGTGTTGGGTCATTTTCGGCGCCACGCTGTGGGCGAACATCGTGGCCGTGGTGTGCGGCGTTGTGGGCCTGATCCTTTCGATCAACGCGAAGAAGGCCGGCTTTACCGGCGGCATCCGCACGGCGGGCTTCGTGCTGTCCCTGATCGGTCTGATCGGCGGCGCGGTGTGCTTCGTGGCCTGCGTGGCCTGCGTCAGCCTGTTCAAGACCGCGGTGGAGAACAGCGACATCGACGTGTCCGGGCTGGAGGATGCGCTGCAGGATGCTCTGGAGCAGTCGGGCAACGGCTGATCCGGGAAAAGAGGATAAAACGCCGTGCGCCTGCGGGCGCATGGCGTTTTCCTTACAGGAGGGGAAAAGCGATGCTGCCATACGTGGAGATTTTGGGGCGCTCCGTTTCGATGTACGGCGTGATGGTCGCCGCAGGCGCGGTGGCTGCGCTGGCGTGGGCGCTGTGGTTCGGCCGGGGCGACCGGCGCTTCGGCGCGGAGCTGGAGCTGGCGCTGGTGTATGGCGTGATCGGCGCCGTTGTGGGCGCGAAGCTCCTGTATTTGCTGACAAAGCTGCCGGACTTCGTGAGGGATCTGCCGTATCTGTCCAGCCAGACGGAGGCGTTTTTGCGCACCTATCTGGCGGCGGGCTTCGTATTCTACGGGGGACTGTACGGCTTTTTGGCGGCGGTGGCGCTGTACGTGCGGGCGGACAAGGCGCCGGGGGAGCGGATCTGGAGAGGTGCGACGCCGGCCATTGCCGTATTCCACGGCTTTGGGCGCGTGGGCTGCTTTTTGGCGGGGTGCTGCTACGGCGTGCCCGCCGGGCACGGAGGCGTGGTGTTTTCCCATTCGGATTTCGCGCCGGCAGGTGTGGCGCTGGTGCCGGTACAGCTTTACGGCGCGGCGGGAGAATTCCTGCTGTTTGCCGCGCTGGTGTGGCTGGCGCGGCGGGGCGTCGGCGGGCGGCGGCTGCTGGGGGTTTATCTGACGGCCTACGCCGTGGGGCGCTTCGTCCTTGAATTCTGGCGGGGCGACGAGTACCGGGGCGTCTACGCCGGGCTGTCGCTGTCACAATGGATCTCGCTGGTGACGGCGGCGCTGGGTCTGTGGCTGCTGCTGAGGAAGGTGAAACGGGAAGTTTCGCGGTGACGCCGCATGCCCGGCGGCGCAAAATCCCGTGTTCCGTAATGGGTACGTGCCTCCGGCGGCACGTACCCATTTATGGAAAACGGGACGGGGGACACCTCATCAGTCAGCCTGACGGCTGACAGCTTCCCCTCAAGGGGAAGCCTTTGGGGGGTGCGGGAAAAGCCTTCCCCCTGTACCCCAAGGGCATTTGCTCCACCAGCCGCTCCTTCGTCGCGGGGTGTCGCTAGCAGGGGAAGGTGCCGAGCGAAAGCGAGGCGGATGAGGTGGACGGCGGATGAGGTGACTGCATGAACAAAACGAACAATCCAAAACTGAGACCCTTTGCCCAAAAGCTGCGCCGGGAAATGACGAAGGAAGAACGGCATTTGTGGTATGATTTTCTCAAGAGCCTGCCGGTCACCTTCAATCGCCAAAAGGTGATCGGAGCGTATATCGTAGATTTTTATTCCTCGTCAGCCAAGCTGGTGATCGAATTGGATGGCTCGCAGCATTTTGAAGAGCCCGGTCTGGTGCAGGACAAAAAGCGAGACGCGTACTTTGCGGAGCTGGGTATTCGGGTCTTGCGGTATTCCAATGAGGATATCAAACACAACTTTGACGGAGTGTGCGAGGATATCTTGCGGCATTTGTAAAATAGGCCACCTCATCAGTCAGCCTGACGGCTGACAGCTTCCCCTCAAGGGGAAGCCTTGGGAGGGACGGAGCCCTTGGGGTACAAGGGAAAGAAGGCTTTGCTCCGGGGTGAAGTCCAGAGGAGGGGCCGCAAGCCCCTCCTTTGGTCGTTTTAAGGGAGAGGGTACATAGGGAGAGGGGAAATCGAAAGCCCCTCTCCCTATGCGGCGTCTTTGCATACTTTCTTCGCCGGGGAAGAAAGTATG
>JAFTBL010000192.1 GCA_017455225.1 Oscillospiraceae bacterium | reverse complement strand
TCGTCGGCCACGACGCAAAGGGCGTGCATATCATCTTCAACTTCAAGGGCGATAAGACCGTCGCCGACCTGAACCTGCTGGAGGGCGGCACGGCCATCATCAAAGGCGCGCAGGGCGCGGTCGGCACAAAGACCATCTCCACCTTTACCGCCGGGTTCGTGCTGATCATCATCACGCTGTTCATCGTCATCAACTTCGTGCGCAGCCGCACGGGCCGCGCGGTGCTGGCCATCCGCGACAACCGCATCGCGGCGGAATCCGTCGGCATCGATGTGATGAAGCACAAGATGATCGCCTTCGTGATCTCCACCACGCTGGCGGGCGCGGCCGGGGCCCTTTACGGGCTGAATTTCACCGGCATCTCCGCCGCCAAATTCAACTTCAACACCTCCATCCTGGTGCTGGTGTTCGTGGTGCTGGGCGGCCTGGGCAACCTGTTCGGCTCCATCATCGCCGCCACGGTGCTGTATATCCTGCCGGAAGCCCTGCGCCAGTTCGCCGACTACCGTATGCTGATCTACGCCATCGTGCTGATCCTGGTAATGCTCGCCACCAACAACCCCAAAGTGAAAAATCTGTTCGGAAAGATCCTTCCGAAGCGCGGAAAAGGGAAGGAGGGCGACCGATGAAAGCGTTTGAAAAAGGGAAAATGATCCCCCTGCCCACCAATGCCATTATCCCGGAGCGGGACGCCGGTTCGCCGCCGGTGCTGGAGTGCATCCATTTAGGGATCGAGTTCGGCGGTCTGAAGGCCGTGGACGATTTCAATTTCATCATCGGCAAAACCGAGATCGCGGGCCTTATCGGTCCCAACGGCGCAGGCAAAACCACGGTGTTCAACCTGCTCACCAAGGTGTATAACCCCACTCACGGCACCATCATGCTGAACGGTATGGATACCACCGGTAAAACCACCGTGCAGGTCTGTAAAATGGGCATCGCCCGCACCTTCCAGAACATCCGCCTGTTCTCCAATATGACGGTGGAGGATAACGTGCGGGTGGGGCTGCACAATCAGGTGAAATATACCACGCTGGACGGTATTCTGCGCCTGCCCTCTTTCTGGAAGCAGGAAAAAGCGTTCCACGAAAGAGCCATGGATCTGTTATCCATTTTCGATATGCAGGATATGGCGAACCTCAAGGCCGGCAACCTGCCTTACGGCGCGCAGCGGCGGCTTGAGATCGTGCGGGCGCTGGCAACGGAACCGAAGCTTTTGCTGCTGGATGAGCCCGCAGCCGGCATGAACCCCAACGAGACCGCGGAGCTCATGGAGAATATCGTGAAGATCCGCGATACCTTCGGCATCGCCGTGCTGCTCATCGAGCACGATATGAAGCTGGTAATGGGTATCTGCGAGGGTATCTGCGTACTGAACTTCGGCAAGATCATCGCCAAAGGCACCGCAGAGGAGATCCAATCGAACCCCGAGGTCATCAAGGCCTATCTCGGCAATAACAGCATGGAGGGATGAAGCGATGGCAATGCTTGAAGTAAACAACATCAACGTGTATTACGGCTCCATCCACGCCATTAAGGATATCAGCTTTGAGGTGAACGCCGGCGAGATCGTAACGCTTATCGGCGCAAACGGCGCCGGCAAGAGCACCACGCTGCAAACCGTTTC
>JAFTBL010000191.1 GCA_017455225.1 Oscillospiraceae bacterium | reverse complement strand
TATGCCTTCGCCGGCAACTTTGACGGACAGGGCCACACCGTCAGCGGCCTCTACCTGACCGATACGTCCTGCAGCGGCAACAATCCTCTGGGTCTGTTCGGCCGCACCTACGGCGGCACCGTAAAGAATCTGAGCCTGGCCGACAGCTACATCCAGTCCGCCTCCGAGGCCACCGGCGCCATCGTGGGTCGGATCGAAAACGGCGGCAGCTTTACCAACCTGTACAGCAGCGCCACTGTGAAGGCCTCCAGAGCTTTCGTGGGCGGCCTGTTCGGCCAGACGGTGAGCGGCAGTATCCGGTTTGCCAGATGCTGGTTCGACGGAAAGGTGATCAGCACCTCCTCCGGCAACGGCAGAGGCTTCGTGGGCGGACTTATAGGCTATGACTCCGGCGCCCCCATCGTGCTGGATAACTGCCTCAACACCGGCAGCATCGATGTTTCCGCCATGAGCGTGACCAGTCCCAACATGTACGGCACCGCCGGGCTGGTGGCTGTGAAGGCTGCCAACGTCATCATGGTGGACTGCGCCGTGCTGGGTACCATCACCAAGGGTTCCTCCGCTGGATACTGCGCCACCTATCTGGGCAGCAGCGACGCCGGTACGTTCCTGGGCATCGACAACTACCGTGTGAACACCGGCTGGGACGGCAACTACAGCGGCAGCACGGTGTATTTCGGCATGAACGACGTTGCCGCCGCCAATGCCAAGGGCGACGCAGCCAAGACCTCCATGCCCACATTTGATTGGAACGAGACGTGGCAGACGGTGGACGGGGCGTATCCCCGGTTGAACGTGCTCACGGGCAAGGACGAGAGCTTCAAGGACATCAGCTGGTACGACGCCGGCGCCACGTCCTATACTCTCAGTGACAAGCAGGATCTGTTCGGCCTTGCAAAGCTCGTCAATAGAGCCGGGATCGACTTTGCCGGCAAGACCATCACCCTGAACAGCGACGTTACCTTCAACGAGGGCAGCGCCGCCGATTGGGCGGCCGAGGCGCCTGCCTGCAACTGGACGCCCATCGGGGTGAACGGCGGAGCAAGCTTCAAGGGCACCTTTGACGGTGGCATGCACACCATCAGCGGCCTGTACGCTGCGGGTACCAACCGCATGGGTCTGTTTGGCCTCACCGAAGGCAGCACGATCAAGAACCTGAAGCTGACCAACAGCTACATCTCTGCCACCGGTCAGTGGATGGGCAGCTTCGTGGCGCAGGGCAACGGCACGCTGACCAACCTGTACAGCAACGCCATCCTCACCACCTCCGCCGCCATGGCAGGCGGCATTGTGGGCGCCAACGACAGCACGCTGAATATCAATCTGAACATGAGCAACTGCTGGTTTGCAGGCTCCGTGACCAACACCCACTCTGCCGGCGCCAACAGCGGCGCCTTCACAGGCGGCCTGGTGGGCTATCTGGGCGCGGGCACCAACACCGTTGACAACTGCCTTGTCACCGGCACCATCGATATCTCCGGCTTTGTTCACAGCGGCGGCGGCAACCCCAAGACCGGCGGTCTCATCGGCGTGAACAGCACCACCGGCAGCACCACAGTGACGAATACCGCCTATCTCGGCACCATCGTTCCCGGCGCCAACGCCAATAAGGGCGGCCTCTACGCCATTGCCGGCGACACGAAGCAGGGCAACATGAACGGCTCCAATATCTATGCCGTGGTGGACAATCACTACATTGCCGGCGGCTATGGTGGCGTCAGCAGCGGCTACAGCATTTCCTACGGGAACCTCGGCGAGAGCTATCCTACCGGCGCCGCAGCCCAGACCAGAATGCCCAACCTCGACTGGGAGAACACGTGGCAGACGGTGGACGGTCAGCTGCCCATGCTGAAGGTATTTGCCGACTGAGAGAGGAACGACGATGCGTGACATGATATGGGCGTTCTTTCTCAAGTTAGGCGCCAATATGTGGGGCGACGAGGGCGGCGACAACCGATACGCTCCGTTTTTCCCCCGAATGATCACCGACGCTCGTGTCTGGGAGGAAGTCGTTGACTTCCTCCCGACACAGGGCTTCAACACCGTGCTGATCGACGTGGGCGACGGGGTGCAGTATGATTCCCACCCGGAGGTGTCTATCCCCGGCGCGTGGGACAAGGATCGGGTGAAGCAGACGCTGGATCATATGCGCTCCGTCGGCCTGACTCCCATCCCCAAGCTGAACTTTTCCACGGCCCACGACGCGTGGCTGAAGGAATACTCCCGCATGGTGGCAACCCCCGTCTATTACCGGGTCTGCGAGGATCTGATCCGGGAGGTGGCGGAGCTGTTCGGCTACCCGGCGTATTTCCATCTGGGACTGGACGAGGAGGCGCCGGACAACCAGAAGACCTTTGCCTTCGCCTGTGCCCGGCAGAAAGACCTGTGGTGGCATGACGCTTATTTCTTCTTTGACGTCTGCCAGAAGCTGGGGGCTCGCCCGTGGATCTGGGCGGACAGCTGCTGGCACCACCCGGAGGAATTCTTTGCCAAGATGCCCAGGTCGGTACTGCAGTCCAACTGGGGCTACGACCCTATCCTCCGCAATCCGGACGGCACCGTCAAGCAGAAGCATTTTCTGGCGTATCAGGCGCTGGAGGAGCACGGCTTTGATCAGGTGCCTACGTCGTCCACGTGTTATACGTGGTACAACTCACTGGAGACGATGGAGCTTGCCAAAGAGGTGATCGCTCCGGAGCGTTTGGTGGGTCTGATGACGGCGGCATGGCACTATACCGTGCCGGAGGCCAAGTATGCGCTCTTGAACGACGCCACCCGCTTCGGATACGCAAAGCGGGACGTTTTTCCGGAGTATTGCGGAGCCGACACGTCGGACGCCGGCCGCTTTTCCGTGGCGGCCGTCATGGGCGAGAGTGATCGCGCAGCACAATCTCAACCGAGGTGAAGGGAGAATCCATCCATGAAAAAAGTCAAAAGAACGGTATGCCTGCTGCTGAGCCTGCTCGCGGTGCTGAGCCTCCTGTCGGGCTGCGGCGGCGGAAGCAGCACCGCCAGCAAAGGCGACGGGCGGATCACCGTGGGTCTCAAGCAGGACGCCACCATTGCTGACTACGATACCAATGGTCTTACCAAGTATCTGGAAGAAGTGACCGGGCTGGAGATCGAATTCGAGTTCTTCTCCAGCAATCTGGAAAATGCCAAGCGGCAGCTGACGCTGATGTGCGCCGGCGGCCAGCGCCTGCCCGACGTGCTGATAGGCATCGATCTGGGCAGCTATATGATCAACCAGTTCGGCGAGGACGGATACTTTATCGACCTGTCCGAGCTGATGGAGACCAACGCGCCCAACTATCAGGCGGCGATGGCCGGCCTTCCGGAGGAGAAGCAGGCGTATGTCCGTGAAAAGCTGGTCGACCCCGTGGACGGCAAATCCATTTACGCCATGCCTACTTATGGCATGCCTGTGCCCGACAATATGCAGAGCATGATGTATATCAACAAAACGTGGCTGGACGCGGTGGGCATGAGCGCCCCCACTAATATCCATGAGCTGGAGGCGGTGCTGACGGCCTTTGCCACACAGGATCCAAACGGCAACGGCGTGGCGGACGAGATCCCCATGCTGGCGCAGGGCAGAGGGATCCAGTGGCTCCTGAATGCCTTCGTGCAGTATTCCTCCACTTCCTTCAACGTGACCGACGGCAAGGTGTGGGATCCCGTGTATACGGACGAGTTCCGTCAGGCCGTGCAGTACGTTTCGGGACTTGTAAAGCGGGGACTGTGCCACGAGTACGGCTTCACGCTGTCCACCCAGGAGATCAAGAATCTGATCAGTCCCACGGACGGCAGCGCCATGCGTGTGGGGATCTTTTCCGACCACTTTGAGAGCATGACCAACGCGCAGACGGACGCGTTGGATCACTACATCGCTCTGGGCATGCTGGCCGACGAAACCGGCAAAGGCGGATATAATATTATCACCGACCCGCAGGTGTCTTTTGACGCCGTCATCACCGCCGACTGTAAAGATCCGGAGGAGGCTATGCTGTTTCTGGACGCCTTCTATCTGGATGAATGCGTCACCCGCCAGCGTCACGGCGTGAAGGATGAGGACTGGGTGTATGAGGAGGGGGCGAATTCCTTCGGCTCCACCTCCTACTGCAAGGTGATCAATCCCAATGCGTTCTTTGACGGCAGTATGAACTGCACGCTCCACAATCTGCTGGGCATCCACACGTACTGGAACTACCTGGGGATCGATCAAACGGGCAGCACCACCGCCAGCAACCGAACGGTGCAGGCCAATAGGCTTGCCAAGGAGTCCTGGGACGTGATGCAAAACAGCGGCAAGCGGCAGGAATATTGTCTGGAGGGCATGCTCTACACGGCGGAGGAATACGACATCCGCGAAAAGTATTACGGAAGATCTACCTCTTATATGCAGGAAAACGCCACCTTGTTCATGCAGGGTCTGAAGGATCCGTATGACGATGAGCTGTGGCAGAGCTTTCTGGACGGCTTGACCTCCGTGGGACGCAAAGAGGTCATGGACGTCGTCCAAAGTGCGTACGACAGAACGCAGAAGTAAAGGAAAAGCATCGGCAATAGCGCCTCACCCGGCCTCCGGGACAGCCCCTGAGGCCGGGTGGGCAGGCGGATCTGATCCGCATGGATTTGGCAATAGTGCGGCGTCTGCGCAGGGCACGGCTCCGGCCCGGCCGCCGTCTTATACTTGTGCATAAGGGTGAACGCATATGAAGAAAAAAACGAAATGGGAAAGGTTCAGGCTTGGCTTCAAGCGGGACTGGCAGCTGCATCTTCTGATCCTTTTTCCCTGCCTGTGGCTGCTGGTTTTCAGCTATTTGCCCATGTACGGACTGCAGATCGCGTTCCGGGATTATCGGCCCAGAATGGGTATCATGGGCAGCGAATGGGTGGGTCTGAAATGGTTTCAGGATTTTCTCAGCGATCCCGATTTTCTGCATATCATCTGGAACACGCTGGTCATTTCTCTCTATTCTCTGGCCACGTTCCCCATCCCCATCATCTTTGCGCTGGTCCTGAACGCGATGAGGAGTGAGAAGTACAGCAGAGTGGTGAAAACCGTGTCCTATATGCCCCACTTCATCTCCCTGCCGGTGATGATCGGTATCCTCTTTATGCTGTTGAGCCCCACCAGCGGCCTGTACGGAAGTCTCTACCGCCTGTTCACCGGGGAGACCTTCGCGCCGGATATACGGTATTTGGCGCAGAATTTCCGTCACCTCTACATCTGGTCCGGCGTCTGGCAGGATCTGGGCTGGAGCACCATCATCTACGTGGCGGCGCTGAGCTCTGTGCCCATGGAACTGCACGAGGCCGCCATGCTGGACGGTGCATCCCGCATCAAACGCATGTGGCACATCGACATCCCGTCCATCATGCCGACCATTGCCATTCTTCTCATCATGCGCTGCGTGGGTCTTCTGGGCGTTGGGTTTGACAAGGTGTGGCTGATGCAGCGGCCCATGAACAAGGAGGTGTCGCAGGTCATCTCCACCTATGTGTTTGAAAAAGCCATCAGCGGCGTGCGCGCCTATTCCTACGGCGCCGCAGTGGGCCTTTGGAACACGGCGGTAAACCTGATCATCTTGTTCACCGTGAACAAAACGGTGAAGAAAGCCACGGACGGCGAAGTGGCGCTGTATTGAGGGTGAACGGCTATGAAGAAGAGAACAAGACACAGCATGTCGGACAAAACGTTCGACGTGATCCTCGTGGTCATTTGCACCATTCTTATGATCACGTTCCTCTATCCGCTCGTTTATGTGCTGGCTAGCTCCTTTTCCTCCGGCTCGGCCATTTCCGCAGGTCGGGTGTTCCTGTGGCCGGTGGACTTTTCCCTGTACGGCTATAAGTGGGTGTTCAGCAAC
The DNA here is from genome assembly GCA_017455225.1 of Oscillospiraceae bacterium. The sequence goes on along the minus strand of JAFTBL010000191.1, from coordinate 4,256 downwards.
AAAATCATCTGGACGGGATACAAGAACACGATCATCTATGCGGTCCTGGGAACGCTGGTCCACCTGTTCATGACCATCTGCCTGGCCTATCCGCTCTCCCGCAGGAACTATCAGGGCAAGGGGTTCGTGCAGAAATATATGACCATCGCCATGCTCTTCGGCGGCGGACTGATCCCTACGTTCATCATCGTCGTCAATCTGGGCCTGTACGACAACCCCCTGTGGATGATCCTGACCGGCTGCACCAGCATCGGGCACGCCGTCATGATGCGCACCTACTTCCAGAGCAATATCCCCTACGAGCTGTATGAGTCCGCCCGGATCGACGGCATTTCGGACATCGGGTATCTCTTGAAGGTCGTCCTTCCGCTTTCCAAGGCGGTTCTCTCCGTCATCACGCTTTACGCGCTGGTGGGCAAGTGGAACGAGTACATGACGCCGCTGCTCTATCTGCGCAACCGGGAGTATTATCCCCTGCAGCTGATCATCAACGAGATGCTCAACGCCACGAAGATGGACACCTCTCAGATCTCTCAGGCGGATCAGCAGCTGTTGGAGGGCATGCAGGCACAGCTGGACGGCGTGAAATACGCGCTGATCGTGGTGGCGGTGGTGCCCATGCTGGCGATCTACCCGTTCGTGCAGAAGTTCTTTGAAAAGGGCGTCACCATGGGCTCTATCAAGGGTTGACAGGTCTGCCTGCGGCGCAAAACCAACCAGACGGAGGAGGAACGATATCGTGACGTCAAGAGGGATGTTTCCGGTGATCCCGATGCCGGAGGGAAAGAACTGGACGGTCACCGGGCCGGAGGATTGCGGCGACGGCAACTATGTTACCACGCTGGAAGGCTTTACCCGGGAGGACAACGACGCCTACCTGCGTGCGCTGGAGGCCGCCGGCTTCCGGAAATTTGCGGACAACGGCGCCGGTCTTGCAGGCGCTGTATTCACCGCCACCTACGTCAAGGATAAATGGGCGGTCACCGTGGTGCACGCGGCGCGGATGCAGAAGACCGGCATCTCCGTCTGCTTTGATAAGCCCTTGTCGGAGCGGCTGATCTACAAAGAGGAATACGCAAAGGATAATAAGCCCGGCGCCAAGACCAAGCTCCACATGCTGGAGATGTGGTGGTTCGGCAACAGCTTCGTGGTACAGCTGAAAAACGGGCACTTTCTCATCAGCGACGGGGGCCTGCCCTCCGACGCGGCGTACCTGCTGGACTATCTGGAGTCCCTTGTGCCGCCGGGCGAAAAGCCGGTGGTGGAGGGGTGGTTCATCTCCCACGGGCATGCCGATCATTGCGGCGTGTTCCACAAGCTGTACGGCGAGGCCGCCGGGCGGCTCCGGGTGGAGGGCGTCTACTACTGCGAGGTGGGCGAGGCACTGTATGTAAAGGATCAGAATACCCGGATCGACGTGGCGTGTATCAAATGGGCCTGCACCCACCTGCAAAGCGCGGACGGGACGCCCACGAAGCTCTACCGCCCCCACACGGGAGAGCGACTCTATTTCAGCGACGTGACCGTGGATGTGATCCACACCCACGAGCAGCTGCTGCGGGAAGAGGCGACGGTGGACATCAACGACACCTCCACCTGGTTCATGCTGACCGCCGAGGGGCAGAAGTGCCTCCTTCCGGGCGACGGCGAGCGGGGATGCATGGTGACCGTTATGCGGACTTATGACCGGGAGTATCTGCAGCTTGACATGATGTCGCTGGTGCACCACGGCTTCAATACGGACGACGAGTTCACGGACTACTGCCGCCTGAAGACGCTGCTGGTGACCACGGAAAACAAGACCCCCGTCTCCCGGGCCAATCAGAACGACCATCTCAAGGCCAGTGTGGAGGAGTACGTCTCCTGGGGCACGGGCACCAAGGTGTTCACCTTCCCCTACGCCGTGGGGAGCTACGAAACGCTGCCCAACCGGGAGTGGATCCATGATCCCCGCCCGGCGGACAGCATTCAGACGAACCGCGACCGCTACTGGCGATCCCACCGGAAGCTGGAGGCGCGCACTATCCGCATCCGGGACAACGGCATGGTCAAGGAGGGCGCCTTCCTCTACGATCAGATCCACAAGCATCTGCCGCTCCCTATCACGGAGGACGGCATGATGATGGAGCTTCGCGTGGACGCCCGGATGGGGGAGGAAAAACCGTATATCATCACCTTTGAGGATCCCACCGGCTGGGTCATTCAGGCGCGGGATACGGAAACACTGTATCCTGCCATCGTTCAGTTTGTGGAAACGGCGGATTGGACGGATCGGGGCTTTACCGCCAAGCTGGCGGAGTGACCGAGCCGAGCAGAAAATGAGGAAACAGGAGGCCAAAAATGTTCGACGTGAGATTGGAGAATATCCGGTGGCTGGAGAAGGAGATCCAGCGTTACGAGCAGCAGGAGATCCTGCCGGGCAAGATCCTCTTCTATGGGGATTCCAGCTTTACACAGTGGCAGCCGGCGTACGGTCACCGCGCCATGGAGGAGGATCTGCGCGCCTCGGACGGCAGCGTGGCAGTGGTGAATCACGGCTTCGGCACCAGCACGGCGGAGGAGCAGCTCTATTTTTATGACCGTATGGTGCGGCCGTGGCAGCCCCGGGCACTGGTGAGCGTGACCCGCGGAAACGACTGGGCGGCGGGCTATTCTGCTGCGGAGGTTCTGTTTTTGCAGAGCAGACTCTTTGAATATGCGCGGCGCGATATGCCGGGCATCCGTATTTTTGCCTGCAATTCCCAGCCCTGCATCAAGAGCGGGGAATCCGGCAGCAATGCGCTGAGTCACGAGCGGGAGTACAACCGGCTGCTGGCGGACTACTGCCGCCGCCATGACGACTGCACGCTGGTGGATCATTGGGCAGAGCCCGCGTTTTTTGCAGATCCCGATCGGCCCCACGACCACAGCAACCTTCGGCCGGAGCTGTATCAGGCGGATAAGACCCACTTCAATCAGGAGGGCTACGATCTGTACGCTGTGTTTTTCCGCAAGGTCTTGAAGGATCTGCTGTAACCGCCGTTTAAAAAAGATCTCGGGGCGGATGCCTGCCCCATGTGACAGGAGGCAAAAACCATGGAACAAAGAGCGTATATCATCGGCGATGAAACCGTTAAAAAATACCTCACCGTGGACGACGTGATCCGCTGCGTGGAGGACACATGGCGCTGGTACGGCGAGGGCAAGGTGGTCATGCCCAATAAGATCACCACCGACATGGAGCCCATGGGCATCCACGGCTGGTTCAACTCCATGCCCGCCTACATCGGCCCCATGGACGTGGCCGGCATCAAGGTGGTGGGCGGCTACGACGGCAACCGTGCGCTGGGTCTTCCGTACATCAAGGCCAACGTGCTTTTGACGGACTCCCGCACCGGCGTGCTGAAGGCGCTTTTGAACGGCGACTATATCAACGACCTGCGCACCGGCGCCCAGCCTGCCGTCATGGCAAAGCTGCTGGCGGCGAAAACGGACGTGGTCACCATCATCGGCACGGGCCTGCAGGGCTATACCAGCCTTCTTTGCATGAGCCGGGTGCTTACCATGAAAGAGGTGCGGCTGTGTGATATCTCTGAGGAGGCGATGGATCGGTTCATCGCCCGGTTCCCGGAGGCGCCCTTCCGCTTCGTCAAGTGCAAGTCGAACGAGGAAGGCTGCCGCGGCGCGGATATCGTGATCACGGTTACCAACGCCAACGCGAATCTGGTGGAGGAGCCGTGGCTGAAAAAGGGCTCGCTGGTGATGACCATGGGCTCCTTCCGGGAAACGTCCTTCGACGTGGTGCGCAAGGCGGACAGGATCGCCGTGGATCAGGTAGGGCAGTCCCTCCACCGTGGCAACGTGAAGGAGCTGGCGGAGCTGGGCGAGATCACAGCGGATTCCTTCGATATCATCGTGCCGGACGTGCTGGCAGGCAAGGCAAAGGGACGCACCAATCCCGAGGATCGCATCTACGCCCAGATCATCGGCACGGGCATGCTGGACGTGGCGTGTGCCGGTCTGGTACTCAAGCGGATTGAGGAATCCGGCGAGGAGCTTTTCCGCTACGACATGACGAAATAACGCCAAGAAAAAGGAGAACGGCCATGGCACTGTTTGAAGTAACACCGCACGACCGGCAGGTCTACGAGCGGGAGCTGCGGGACTTTCTGCCCCGCCGCATGATCGATATCCACACCCACGTGTGGCTGGAGAGTTTGGTGCGGGAGAAGGGGGAGTTTCGCGCGGTCACGTGGCCCACGCTGGTGGCGGCGGAC
>JAFTBL010000190.1 GCA_017455225.1 Oscillospiraceae bacterium | reverse complement strand
CCGGGCTGTCTGTGTTATCTTATCCATAGCGAATAGGGTGCCTGCCTTTCGGTTTTGTCTCAGCAACTCAACCATAATACAGGCCGCTCCTATTCGCTATTCTTTTTTTACCTACTGTCACACATCATTGTATAACCTACACTTACCCTTGCTCCGCCGGGCGCTTCCCCTTGCGCGGCGGGCAAAAATGTGGTACAGTAATCCCAAGATCATGAAACGGGAGGGCTTCGCCATGTCATTGTTCGATCAGCTCAAGCGTCAATTCTCCCAGCAGGCTCAGATGGAGCTGCGCAAGGCCGCGCAGAGTGCCACCCACAGCGCCGCCGACGCCGTCCGGCACGCCACCGAAAAAACGTGGACGGTCACCTTTGAACAACTGCCTGCCACGGTGGAGGAGTTGAAGGCGCTGCCGGAGGCAGATTTGTCCCAGCCCCACTACACCGCCGCGCTGACGGTGGCGGCGCTGTGCGCTGCGGCGGAGGACCGGGAGGCAGGGTACGCCATGCTGGACTATCTCCGGGGACCCCGACCGCTGAGTCCCGCCGACAAACAGCACATCAACGACCGTTTCATGGACGGCCGGAGCTATATCCCCCGCTCCTATTTCGACGGCGCCGTGCCGGACAACGACTACACCCCCACCCGGCCGCTGATGCTCCGCTTCACCAAAAGCGCCGCCCCCTTTGCCGAGGAGAACTATCTCCGGCTGATGATCCACTCCGGCGGCGCCGATTCGCCGCGCAGCGTCACACTGCGGCAAAAGCCCTCCACGGGACAGTGGTTTTTGTGGGAGCAGGATCTGCTGGCGGGCATTCGCCAGCCCAAAAGCAGCGATCCGTGGGCGTAAACAGGCAAAAAAATACTGCGGACTCTCGTCCGCAGTATTTTTTTGCTCACTTTTTGAAGAACAGCACGCCCAGACACTCCGGCCCGCAGTGACTGCCGATGGTACTGCCGGCGTTGGTCTCGATGACCTCCCGGAAGGGCTGCAGCTCCTTCACCAGCGCGATGGCTTTGTCTACCACCTGCCGGTCCATAGGCGAGTGGGTGATGAAAATGCGGCCCAGATCCAGATCGTCCCGACCCTCCAGCCGGCCGCGGATATAGTCACACACGGAGCGCTCCATGCTGCCCCGGTACTTGGTACCCACGGACATGGTGCCCTCCTGCACCCGGATCTCCGGCCGCAGCTTCAGCAGATTGGCGCCCAGCACCGCCACGCCGGAGCACCGTCCGCCCATGCGCAGGTACTCCAGATGCTGCAGCACGAAGCTGACGTCAAGCTTCTCCTTGCGCTGGTTCAGCGTTTCCACGATCTCCTGGGCGCTTTTGCCCTGCCGGGCCAGCTCCACCGCCAGCACCGCCAGGTGGCCGGAGCCGCTGGACAGGTTCCGGCTGTCAATGGGGTACACGTTGCCCACCTCCGCCGCCGCGAGGCAGGCGTTTTGATAGCAGGCAGACATTTCCGAGGAAATGTTGATATGGATCACCGCGTACCCGTCCTCCACGTAGGGGCGGAACGCGTCGGCGTAATCGTTGGGGGAAATGGCGGAGGTCTTGGGCAGCGTGCCGGTGCGGTCGGCGTAGTCGTACAGATCCTGCACCGTTACGTCCACGCCGTCGGCATACAGCTTGTCGCCCAGTGTGATGCCCAGCGGCAGCACGCCGATGTCGTACGAGCGGTACAGTTCCTCCGTCAGATCGCAGGTGGAGTCACACGTCACTTTGATCTTCTGCATGATGTTCTCTCCCATCTTGGTCAAGCTAAGGGGTATTATACGCCCCTGCGCCGCAGATTGCAACCCGTATCCCTCAAGCCGCAAAGCGCACGGACGCCGCCCACGTCGGCACGTCGTCCTCGTAGGCGTCGGCGCCCTCCGCCGGCAGGGCAAACTGCACCAGCCAGAACGCGTCGGTGGCCTTGTAGAGATACGCCGTGCAGCAAAACGGTCCGTCCGGCCCGTCGTACCCATAGGCAAAATGAGGCGCTCCCCCGCCGGGCCATAACGCGCCGTCCAGTCCGTTGTCCTCCATCACCAGCGCTCCGTATTCCTCCAGCGTCATATCCTCCATGCCGCGGGCTTGGGAGAACGGCTCCTTCCGGACAAATACCGCGGCGCCGGGTGCGCCGAAGGCGGCGTCAAAACCCGGCTCCTCCCGGGGCGAAAACCGGTCGTCCAGCGTAAGGGACAGCTGCCCGGCGGTAAAGGTCACCGGCTTCGGGGGCGTTTTCGTCTGCGGCTTCCCCGCCAGCAGATAACCCAGCAGGGCGCCCGCCGCCACGGCCAGCGCCAACGCCAGCCAGAATACCGCCCGATCTCGCCGGATCGTCCGCTCCTGCACGCTTCGCCGCCCCCTTCCGCACGTTGCTGCCATTATAGCAAACCCGGCGCAAAAAAACAATCCGTTGTTTTTTTGAAAAACTTTACGGAAAAATTTGAAACCCGACGTCGGATGTGCTATTCTATGCCCATAAAGCACCGCGCCCGGCGCGGTGCAGAGAGAGGAAGCCGAACTATGTTTGGACGCAGACCGGACGGGCGGCGCATCAAGGGGATCGACCCCATCGTGCAGATCACGCCCTACATTATGCCCATGCGCTGCGACGCGCAGGTATTTCTGAAGCATCAGGCAGATCTGGAGAAGATCAGCCGCTATATCCGCCGCGCGCTGGCGGAGAAGAATGAGCGTCTGTCCCACATGAACGTCATCGTGGCGGCGTACGTGCGCGCCGTCAGCCGGAACCCGGAGGTCAACCGCTTCATCATGAACAAGCAGTATTTCTCCCGCAACAACTGCTCCGTGGCGCTGACCATCCTCAAGGATCCCAACGACGCCGATCAGGGTGAGAGCGTGGTGCGCTTTTCCTTCGACCTGACCGACACCATCTTCGACGTGCGCGACCGGATGGAGTCGCTGGTAGCCTCCGGCCGGGGCGACCAGCCGAAAACCTTTCTGGATAAGCTGGCGGCGGCGCTGTTCAAGGTGCCGGGGCTGCCCACAGTGGCGGTGGCGCTGGTGCGCCTTTTGGACCGGTACGGCCTGTGCCCCGGCGCGCTGATCCGCGAGCTGCCCTTCCACGTGGGCATGTACATTACCAACACTGCCTCCATCGGCCTGCACGACGTGAACCACCACATCTACAACTTCGGCAACGTGAGCATGTTCTTCAGCATGGGCCTTGCGGAAAAGGTGGCGGTGGTGGAAAACGGCGAGGCACGGATGAAGCGGCTGCTGCCTATCGGCGTGGTGGTGGACGAGCGGGTATGCTCCGGCGCCCATTATGCCCGGTTTTTCAACGATATGCGCCGCTATCTCGACCACCCGGAGCTGTTGGAGGCGCCGCCCGAGGAGGTACGCTTTGATCCGGGCTGTGAGTATCATGTAGCCAAGCCGGAGCGGACGCAGTGACCGACAAGGAAAAGCACCTGTCACCGATGTGACAGGTGCTTTTTATTCTTTTGAGATCGCCCTCACTCGCCGTCCCGGTACTCCCTGGCCTCCTGCACATAGGCGGCGGCGTTGTGCAGATTGGCGGCGATCTCCTCCTCTGTCAGCGCGCGGCGCACCTTGCCGGGCAGACCTACCACCAGCGATCCGTCGGGGATCACGGCGCCCTGCGGCACCAGCGCGCCGGCGCCCACGATGCAGTTTTTCCCCACCACCGCGCTGCCCAGCACAATGGCGCCCATGCCGATCAGCGTACCGTCGCCCACGGTGCAGCCGTGGAGGATGGCGCCGTGGCCTACGCTGACGTGATCGCCCACCACCAGCGGCTCGTCAAACTCCACGTGGAGCACGCAGTTGTCCTGCACATTGGTGCCGCTGCCGATGGTGATCGGCGCCCGGTCGCCCCGGATCACCGCGCCGAAAAATACGCTGCTGTCCTCGCCCACGGTCACGTCGCCCAGTACGGTGGCGTTGGGCGCCACGAACACGGACTGTGGGATCTTCGGTGTTTTTTTCATGATGGAAATGCCCCCTTACTTGTCAATGATATGCACGTTCAAATGGTTGTAGGTCATTTCCACGCCGTGATCCATGAAGCTCTGCCGCAGCGCCTCCGTCAGGGGGAAGTAGACGTCCAGATAGTCCTCCGATTTGCACCAGCACAGCACCAGATAGGAGATACTGCTCTCACCGTAGGCTGTGACCACCACTGCCGGGGCGGGATCGGCCAGCACCTTGTCCACCGAAGCCACCGCCGCAAGACACGCATTGCGCACCTCCTGCGTGGGCGCGTCGTAGGACGCGGACACAGAGACCTCCACCCGCCGCTTGCCCAGCGCCGTCAGGTTGATCACCTTGTCGCCGGATATCGATCCGTTGGGCAGGGTGATACGGCTACCGGACGGCGTGTCGATGCAGGTGTGGGTCAGGTGAATCTCCTTGACCGTGCCTGTCTCGCCGCCGATGGTCACCAGATCGCCTATGCTGAAGGGCTTGGTGGCCAGCATTACCATGCCGCCGGCCACGTTGCTCAGCACCGTCTGCACCGCCAGCGTAACGGCCAGCGACAGCACGCTCAAAAGGGCCACCAGCGACGTCACGGGGATGCCCAGCCGGTCTGCCACCACCAGCACGGTGACCACCAGCAGCACAAAGCGCACGCCCGTCACGATATAACCCGCCACCCGCTGATCCAGCTTCGACCGCTGCAGCGCCTTGCGCAGGATCGCCGTCACGATGCGGACCACGATCAGGCAAACCACCAGTGTCAAAAGCGCATACAGCACCGTTTGCAGCGTGAGAGAATCACGCAGAGTCTGCCACAGATCGCCTGTGGTCTCGCCAGTTGTTGTTACACCCATATGGGTTTCCTCCTGTTTGTAAAGTTAGTTCTATTATAGCTGCGCGAACCGCGTTTGGCAAGGTTTTGCCGCCGCGCCGCCTGCCCTTTTATAAAATTATTCTTACGCGACGGGAAAAGATATGTTATAATGAGTTTGCGAAAAAAAGTTTTACCGGCAGAATGGGAGAATCGCATGTTTTCGATCGGACAATGGGTTGTATACGGCGGCGAGGGCGTGTGCCGCGTGGACGGCATCGGCATCCCGCAGCTGGAGGGTGCGGATCCCCGGCGCCTATACTATACCCTCACGCCGCTGCTGCGGGCGGGGCAGGTGATGACACCGGTGGATACCCGCGTGCTGATGCGCCCCGTGTTGAGCGCGGAGGAGGCGGCGCAGCTGCTGCGCCGCCTGCCGGAGCTGGAGCCGGAGGAGGCGCCTGCCGGCACCTCCCGGGCCATAAAAGAGTACTGTCATGCGCTGGTGATGAGCTATGACTGCGAGCGTCTGACTCGGTTTTTGCTGGGGGCAGGACAGCGGCGGGCGGAGGCGCTGCAGCGGGGCAAAAAGGTCAGCCAGTTGGACGAGCGGTATGCCCGCCGCGCCTGTGAGCACCTGTATGCCGAGCTGGGCACCGCGCTGGGGCTCCCTCCGCGCCAGATGCCTGACTACATCCGCCAGACCTTCCCCGATTGGCCGGAGCTGTAAAACGGAATAAAACACGCTCCGGGATCTGCGAAAGCTGCGTTTCGCAAGTCCCGGAGCGCTTTTGTGCTCTATTCACCGCAGATCGCGCTTGACGCCCTCGGCAATGCGGTACACGTCCTCCAGCGTGGAGATGCGGACGATCTGCTCCTTATAGTAATTGGCGTGCGCCACGCCCTTGAGATACCAGCAAAGCTGCTTGCGGGCCTCCAGCGCGGCGATATGCTCCCCCTTGTCCTCGGCGGCCATGACCACCTGACGCACCGCCGTGTCAAACCGCTCCGCCAGCGGCGGCAGCGGAGGGATCGGCTCACCGGCCAGCGCCGCGCGCGCTTGCCGGAAGATCCACGGATTGCCGAAGCAGCCCCGGCCGATCATGGCCGCGTCCGCCCCGGTAAAGCGCAGGATGCGCACCGCGTCCTCGCCGGAGAACACGTCGCCGTTGGCGATCACCGGGATGGACACCGCCGCCTTCACCTCCCGGATGGTGGTCCAGTCGGCCTGCCCGCCGTACATCTGCGCCCGGGTGCGCCCGTGAACGGTCACCGCCGCCACGCCCGCCTGCTCCAGCGCCTTTGCCAGCTCCACCGCGTTGATGCTGCCCTTGTCCCAGCCTCGGCGCATTTTTACCGTCACCGGAACGGGCGCGGCCTTTACCACCGCCTCCGCCACGCGGACGGCCTTCTCCACGTCCCGCATCAGGGCGCAGCCGTCCCCGTTGGCCACCACTTTCCCCACCGGGCAGCCCATGTTGATATCGATAAAGTCCGCGCCGGATATCTCCGCTGCGATCACCGCCGCCTCCGCCATACACGCCGGGTCGCTGCCGAAGATCTGGGCGGCAGACGGGTGCTCCGCCGCATCCATTTTCAGCAGGGCGCGGCTCTTTTTATCCTGATAGCACAGGGCCTTGGCGCTGACCAGCTCCGTGGTGGTCATGCCCGCCCCCAGCTCCCGGCAGATGCGCCGGAACGCCAGATCTGTCACGCCCGCCATAGGCGCCAGCGCCAGCTTGGACTGAATGATCACGCCGCCGATCTGCATACGCTGCCGCCTCCCTTCTCTGAAGGGATTATAGCACAGATCCCGCCGCAGGGAAAGCCCCTTTACAGCAGTGCCACCAGCAGCCACACCAGCCCGATGACCGCCGCGCCGCCCAGCGCCGTCCATACCGGCGTCAGTCGCCGCCGGCGGCGGGGCATGTGGTAGCGGGTATAGCTTCTGGCCACCTGCACCGCCTGATCCACCAGCTGCTGGGAGGTCACGCCCTCCCCTGCCGTTCCGTTGCGAAGGATAAAGATCGCCTGTTCAAACACCTGCGGGTCGGGGGAATCCACCACGATCACCCGCCGGGAAACGCCTTTGACCACCGTGCCGCCCTCCTTTTTCCTGATCCTAAAAAGGAGTATGGACGCCTTGTCGCCGAGCTATACCTGCCGGGCGCCGTTTTTTCCCTCACCCAGATGCAGAATCAGCACCGCACAGTCGTCGTCTCCTCCGCGGCGCTCCAGCGCCTGACGCAGCACCAGTTCCGCCAGCTCCTGCGCACCGTGGCCATGCCAGCCCGCCAGCAGATCCTGCAGCCACTCGTCCTCTCCGGCGTCGGCCACGCCGTCGGACACCATGACGAAATAGCTTTCCGGCAGCAGCTGCAGGCTGCAGCTCTCCGGCGGCTGGGTCTGCAGACCCGCCGGCAAACTGGCAGCCGTCAGACGGCTCACCGTGCCGGTGCGCTTGACGTAGGACGGGGCGGCGCCGTATTTATACACCGTTGCGCTGCCGCTTTGCCGCTGCAGCGCCAGCAGGTCGATGGTGGTATAGCTGTCCGCCTCCTCGCCCCGCAGCTGCAGTGCGGAGTTGAGGGTCTTCAACGCAGGCCCCGGCTCGATGCCGGCGTCCAGAAACTGGCGCAGCAGCCGCGCCGTCATGGCGGACTCCCGGAAGGCGCTCTGCCCGCTGCCCATCCCGTCGGACAGCAACAGATACAGCGTCTGCCCTACCTCAAATACCTCCACGTGGTCGCCGCACAGCGTTTCCCCGTCTCTGGGGCGCAGCGCCCGGCCCACGTCGTAGCCCATGGGCGCGCTGACATTGGTCACCGCGTGCACCGCCGCGCCGCCCAGTGCCTCCCCCAGCTGACGGTACTGCTCCTGTGCCTGTCGGCGCATGTCCGAGAGCCGGCGGTGATACTGCCGCCGGGTCAAATATGCCCGCAGCTCCGTGTTGACGGCGGAGAGGAATGCGGGAAACCGGACGCATCGGCCGGAAAAGTAGGCAGGGAAATCCCGCGCCGAAGCCCGTCCATTGCGCAGAAGGTGCGGACAGGCGTCGTTGAAGGCGGTATAGGTGCTGTTGTAATTCTTGTGCCAGCACTCCTGCCGCAGCACGCAGTCCCGGCACACCTGCTCGGCGGCCCTGTCAAACAGCACGGAGGGATTTTCCGGCGGCGGCGGCACACTGCCCCGGAAGAAGCTGTCGTACAGCGCCCGCAGCGCGGCGGCAGATTCGCTCAGTGCCGGCTGTCCGCCGCTGCGCAGCTCGCGCCGGTGCAGTGGCTCAGCCTGGCGCGCGCCCTGGCGCCCCCGCAGCAGGAAAGACGTCGCCAGACCCGCCGCGCCTGTTTCCAACAGCATGGCCGCCGGTGCCTCCGCCCGGAAAAACACCGCTGCAACCCCTGCCGCCAAACAGAATACGCCGCCCCGCAGCAGCCACGGCCAGTTTCTGCCCAGTGCTGCGGCAGCCGCCGCCGTGCCCAGCACCGCACATAAAAGCGGCTCGCCTCCGGCGGCGGACAGATCCAGCAGCAGCCCCACGCAGGCGCCCCATGCCGCCGCGTTGGGCAACGCTTCACCCCCCGCCATCCACAGCACCACTCCCGCCGCCAGCAGCCGCCCGGCAGATACGTCCCACGTGGGCAGCAGATCGTACAGCGCCACCGCCGCCGCAGCCGTCATCAGCGCCCCGGCTGCGCCGTCCGGCGCTGTCCACAGCTGCCGCCAGCACCACCCGGCACACGCCAGCACCGCCAGCGACGCGAAGCACCAGACCCACTGTACTGCGCTGCGGTCGACAAGATAGGCAAACTGCACCACCAGCGTCAGCCCTGCGGCCGCCAGCGGGCGGAACCACGGCCTGTCGTAAAGCCGCATCCCGGCAAAAAAACTGTTGGCGGCAAAGATCAACGTGGCGGCCGCCACCTGCCGCAGACCCGGCTGAAAGTCCAAAAACACCAGCGCCCCGCCCAGACTGCCGGCCAGCGCCGTCAAGCCGGCCAGTCCGCTGCCGGACGACGCCACCAGCGCCAGCGCGAACGGCGCATACCCGCCCCGCAGCGTTGCCGCCGTCAGGAAAAAAGGCAGCACAAGGCGCAGACACGGCGCCGCCGCCGGTTTGATCCGCTGCCACAGGCGCTGCGGAGAGAATTTCATGGGCTTCGCCCCCCTTTCCCGCTTATTCTACCGCTTGACCGGCGCAGATCCCGGCGGGAAATGGCGAAAAAAGAGGGACGGGAAATTTTTCCTTTCCCGTCCCCGATCAGTCTATGCTGTTTTACGAAAAATATGCCTGCGCGGCCTCCGTATCTGCCCGGATCTGCCGGCGCAGCTCCTCCACAGAGTCAAACCGCCGCTCCGGCCGCAGGCGGCGCAGAAACTCCAGCGTCACCCGCTGCCCGTACAGCTCGCCGGCAAAACCCATCATGTGCGTCTCCACCGACACGGCGCCGCCGTCGCTGACAGTGGGGCGCACCCCTACGTTGGTCACGCCCGGATAGACGGAGCCGTCCTCCAGACGCGCCCGGCTCACGTACACGCCCCGCCGGGGCAGCAGCACGCCCTCCGGCGGCGCCAGATTTACGGTGGGCGCGCCGATGGTGCGGCCCAGCCGCCGTCCGTGACCCACCGTCTGGCTCAGCCGGTGTGGGTGCCCCAGAAAGAGCGCCGCCCGCTCTACCTCGCCCTGCTCCAACAGCCGGCGGATGTAGGTGGAGCTGACGGTCACGCCCTCGATCTCCACCCGGGGGATCACGTCACAGCCCAGCCCCAGCTCCTCACAGCGGCGGCGCAGAAGCTCCGGCGTGCCCTCGTTCTTGTGGCCGAAGCGGTAGTCGTGCCCCGCCACCAGATGGCAGGCGCCGTGCTCCGCCGCCAGACGGCGGATGAACTCCTGCCACGGGCAGGTCATCATCTGCCGGTCAAAAGGCGCCACGATCACCTGCCGGACGCCGTACAGCTCTCCCATCAGGTCGATCCGGTCCTCCACAGAGTTGATCAATTGTACGTTCGCCCCGGTGACCACCGCCTTGGGCGGCCGGTCGAAGGTAAACGCGGCGGCCACGGCGCCCAGCGCCGCCGCCCGCTCCGCCGTCCGGCGCAGCAGCGCCCCGTGGCCAAGATGCACGCCGTCAAAAAAGCCCAGCGCGATCACGGTTTTTTCGCAGTTCAAGGCCTTCACGCTCCGAAAAAGTTTTTGATAGAAGTCATCATGCCGTTTTCAAGGCGGCTCAGGCACAAAAAAGTGCCGTCGGCGCCGTACACCCGGTAGGTGCCGTCCTCCCTGTCCCGGACGGGAAACGGGTTCCCGTTCCGGCACAGCCGTTCCTGTCCCGGCTCGGCGATGCGGTACGCCCCGGCGCCTGAAAACAGGCTGTCCACCGGCGTCAGCAGCGCCGCGCCCTGCACCTCCGCCTCCTGCAGCGTATGACTCTGGGCCAGCGTAAAGCCCGCCGCCTCGGTGCGCCGCAGCGACGCCATGCATCCGCCGCAGCCCAGCGCCGCGCCGATATCATGGCACAGCGTGCGCACGTAGGTGCCCTTGGAACAGCGGATTCGCAGGGCGTAGTCCGTGGGGGAAAGCTGCTCCGTCAGCTCCAGCATGTGGATCGTCACAGGGCGGGGCCTGCGCTCCACCTCCCGACCCTGCCGAGCCAGCTCGTAGAGCTTTTTGCCCCCGATCTTCACGGCGCTGTACATGGGCGGCAACTGCAGGATCTCCCCGGTAAAGCGGAGCAGGATCGCCGCCACGTCCTGCGCGGTCACGGTCACGTCGTGCTTCTCCAGCACTGTGCCGGTCACGTCCTGCGTGTCCGTTGCCTGTCCCAGACGCAGCACGGCCTCGTAGACCTTGCTGCCGCCCTCGGCAAAGCTGACGGCGCGGGTGGCGCTGCCCACAAACACCGGCAGCACGCCGGTGGCCATGGGGTCCAGCGTACCGGCGTGCCCCACCTTCTTCGTCTGCAGGATCCGCCGCAGCTTGGCGCACACATCCATGGACGTCCAGCCCTCCGGCTTGTCGATGATGATGATGCCGTCCGCCATTTACACCTCCGTGACCTCCGTCACCGCTTTCAGCACGGCCTTTTTGACCTCCTCCATGGTGCCCTGCACCGTGGCGCCGGCGGCGGCGCGATGTCCGCCGCCGCCCAGCTTGGCGCATACGGCGCTGGCGTCCACCCGGGGGCCGGAGCGCACGGACACCTTGACGGTGCCGGGGCGCAGCTCCCGCAGCGTGACGCCGCAGTCGGTGCCCTCCACCAGCGCCGCCAGCGCGGACAATTCCTCGATATCCGCCTCGGTGGCGCCCATCTCCCGCCGCAATGCCAGCGGGATCTGCATCACCACCACCCGGTCGCCGTCGTACAGCTCCATTGCCGCCACCATCCGGCTCTCCATGGCAAGGCGCACCTTGCTCTTGGTGCGGAACAGCGCCTTGTTCACCGCCGCCACCTGCGCCCCGTCCAGCACGGACAGCAGCGCCGCAGCGATGCGGTGGGTGTCGGCGGTGGTGTTGGAATAGACGAAGCAGCCCGTGTCGGTGGACACCGCCACGTACAGCGGCAGCGCGATCTCCGGCGTCAGGGGCGTCAGCTTCCGGATGATCTCGTACACGATCTCTCCGGCTGCGGCGGCGCCCGCGTCCAGACACACGTTGGGCGCAAAGAAGCCGTGAGAGCCGTGGTGGTCGATGGCCAGCTCGATGCGCCCGGCGTAGGGCTGTGCGTTCTCCGGCAGCAGCGACAGCGCGGCGATGTCCACGGTGATCACATGCTCCGGCTCCCAGCCCTCCTTCGCCCAGTAGGGCGCGGCATAAGGCTCGTAGGTGGCGGTGATCTCCGGATTGTAGAGAAGATACGCCGTCTTGCCCAGATCCCGCAGGGCGCGGCACAGCGCGGCGGCAGAGCCGACGGTGTCGCCGTCGGGGCGCACGTGGGTCAAAAGCAGGACCCGGTCAAGGCCCTTGAGAAATTGTGCGGTTTCCGTGATATTCATCATAAACCTCGCATAGCTCGCGTCCGCAGACGCGAAAATGGAAAACTACTTGTCCTCCGGCAGCACGATGTCCGCGTTGGCGGGGTTGGCGGGCTTCACGTTCTGCAGCATCTCCAGAATGTGAGCTCCGTGGGCAATGGAGTCGTCGGCGAAAAATTGAAGCTCCGGCGTATAGCGCAGCCCCAGCCGGCCGCCCAGCTCCCGGCGCAGATACCCGGCAGCGGACTTGAGCCCCCGCATCAGCTCCTTCTCGTCGGTGCGATCCAGCGCACTGATGTAGACGCGGGCATAGCGCAGGTCGCTGGTGGTGTCCACGTGCGTCACGGTGAGCATGGCGTCGCTCACCCGGGGGTCCTTCACGGTGCGCAGCAGCGCGCTGAGCTCCTGCTGGATCTCGGCGTTGATGCGCCCGATGCGATTGGATGCCATCATGATCTCTCCTTTCACGGCAGAGTAAAAGCAAGGACGAGCGTACACGCTCGCCCTTGCTAAAAAGCGTCGCAGACTTCACGGCGCGCACGCCGTGAAGAACGTTGATCATTTTTCGCCGCGGCGT
>JAFTBL010000189.1 GCA_017455225.1 Oscillospiraceae bacterium | reverse complement strand
CAGAAACAGCTCGTGCCACTTCTCGATGAGGGCGTTCCAGCGAGCCTCGCGGACGTTCTTGTCGTCGGTATCCATGGCGGCCTTGGCCTCGTCCATGGTGGCGGACACGATCTTGTCGAACAGCTCCTGATCGAAGTCGGCGTGGGGATAGTCGAACTTGGGCTTGCCGATCTCCTCTACCATGCGGTTGATGAGAGCGACCTGCTTCTGGTTCTCCTCGTGGGCGGAGCGGATGGCCTCGAACATCACGTCGTTGGGCACCTCGTTGGCGCCGGCCTCGATCATGACCACCTTCTTGCCGGTGGAGACCACGGTCACGTCCAGATCGCTGACCTTGCGCTCTTCGCTGGTGGGGTTGAACACCAGCTTGCCGTCCACCAGACCCACTTTCAACGCGCCCACGGGGCCGTGCCAGGGAATGTCGGAGATGGCCAGCGCGGCGGAGGTGCCGATCAGGGCGGCGATCTCCGGCGAGCAGTCGTGATCCACGCTCATGACGGTGCACATCACGGACACGTCATTGCGGAAATCGTAGGGGAACAGGGGACGAATGGGGCGGTCGATGACACGGGCGGTCAGGATGCCCTTCTCGCCGGGACGGCCCTCGCGGCGGTTGAAGCTGCCGGGGATGCGGCCCACGGAATAGAGCTTCTCCTCAAAGTCAACGCTCAGAGGGAAGAAGTCCACGCCGTCACGGGGACGGGGGGCGGCGGTGACGCAGCACAGCACGCTGGTGTCGCCGTAGGTGACCATGACGGCGGCGTTGGCCAGCTCGGCCAGCTTGCCTACCTCCAACGACAGAGGGCGGCCCGCCAGATCCATGGTGTACTTGCGGTAGTTGGGGAATTGCCGATGGGTGATGATGGTTGACATGGTTCGTTCTCCTTTTTTCGTTTTGTGAACGCGCACAGGAGCCCAAACCGCTTTAGCCCTTGAAAATCAGTCCTCCCGGAGGGCGGATTTTCAAGTTCTAAAGCCGGCGGCGGCAGCGGCGCGCGTGCCGGGGAAATGTGAAAGAAGGGTGGTGCGCACGGCACACCACCCCTGTTTCCGGTTTTACTTGCGCAGACCCAGCTTGGCGATCAGGGCACGATAACGCTCGATGTCCTTCTTGGCCAGATAGTCCAGCAGACGACGGCGCTTACCGATCATCATCTGCATGCCGCGACGGCTGTGAAAGTCGTGGGGATGCACCTTCAGATGGGCGGTGAGCTGGTTGATCCGCTCGGTGAGGATGGCTACCTGCACCTCGGGTGAGCCGGTGTCCGTCTCGTGGGTGCGATTGGCCTCGATGATGGAGGTCTTCTGGTCTTTCTGCATCATGATAGTTTCCACCTTTCTTTTCGTTTGCCCGCATCCCGGGTGGCGGGACAGGTGAATGATCCGCGCGACTCAGGCATGGGGCGATATGACCGCACGATAAGCGTGCTCAATAAGATTACCACAGAGTTTTCGGTTTGTAAAGGGGAAATTTCGCGAAACCGGAACTTTTTTGCCCGATCAGCGCAGTACGATGGCGCTGACCGGACAGCTGTCCGCCGCCTCCCGCGCCGCTGCCTGATGCTCCACCGGGATCTCCCCCTCCGCTGCCCGGGCGCTTTCGCCGGTGTCGGGCAGGGTGAACACCTCCGGACAGACGGACGGGCACAGCCCGCACTGGATGCACACCTTCTGCAGAACTTGCGCTGTCATGGTCGTCACTCCTTTTAAATATGATAGGGACAGTATGCCCGGACGGGCGAAAAAAATGCTTGACAGAGGAGGGCGGGTGTGTTATCTTAACTGTACTAACCGTACTAATACAGTTGAGAGGAGGGACGCGGATGATCCAGTTGGATTACCGGGACGCCCGGCCCATCTACCGGCAGGTGAAGGACGGGCTGCGGCGGCTGGTGATGACCGGGGCGCTGCAGCAGGGCGATCAGATCCCCTCGGTGCGGCAGATGGCGGCGCAGCTGGCGGTGAATCCCAACACCATTGCCAGAGCTTACGCAGAGCTGGAGGCGGAGGGCTTTCTGGCCACCGTAGGCGGCAAGGGCACCTTCGTGGCGCAAAGCGGCGCGGAGCCGGGGCTGCTGCGGCGGCAGGAGCTGGCGCAGAAGGCGCGGGAGCTGGCCGCGGAGCTGCGGACGCTGGGCATGAGCGAGGACGAGTGGGCCGCGCTGTGGAAAGGGGGAAAGGACGATGCTTGAGACGAAAGAGCTGGTGAAGACCTTTGAGGGCTTCCGGGCGCTGGACGGCGCCGACATGACCGTGCCCAAGGGCGCCGTATACGGGCTGGTGGGCCCCAACGGGGCGGGAAAATCCACCATCATACGGCATCTGACCGGCATCTACCGCCCCGACAGCGGGCAGGTGCTGCTGGACGGGCAGCCGGTGTGGGAGAACGTGGCTGCCAAGCGGCGGATGGCCTCTATCAGCGACGACTGGTACTATTTCCAGCAGTCGTCCATCGCGGAGATGGCCAAGCTGTACGCGGGGGTGTACCCCACCTTCAGCGCCGAGCGGTATGAAAAGATGAAAACAGTGTTCCCGCTGAACGACCGGATGATGATCCGGCGGATGAGCAAGGGCATGCAGAAGCAGGCCGCCTTCTGGCTGACCATGTGCTGCATGCCGGAGGTGATGATCCTGGACGAGCCGGTGGACGGACTGGACCCGGTGATGCGGCGGCAGGTATGGTCGCTGCTGCTGGACGACGTGGCCGCCCGGGGCACCACGGTGCTGGTGTCCTCCCACAACCTGCGGGAGCTGGAGGACGTGTGCGACCACGTGGGCATCATGAGCCGGGGCAAGGTGCTGCTGGAGAGGAGCCTTTCGGAGCTGCAGGACAAGACGGTGAAGCTCCAGGTCGCCTACGGCGGCGAGGAGCCGGCGCTGCCCGCCGAGCTGAACATCCTGCACCGCTCCCACGTGGGACGGGTGTACACCTACATCGTGCGGGGCGAGCGGGAGGAGATCCTGCAGCGGATGGCCATCACGCAGCCGCTGCTGCTGGAGGCCATCCCGCTGACGCTGGAGGAGATCTTTATCTCTGAGATGGGAGGGGAGGATTATGCGGTCCGTGAGATCGTTCTGTAACGGCGCGGTGCTGCGCAGCGACCTGCGGCGGTTCTGGCCTGTGGCGGCGGTGTACGCGCTGATCTGGATCGTGGCGATGCCGCTGCAGCTGGGGCAGGCCCAGCGGTACGGCTACGGCGCCGGTGAGCCGCTGCAATACATGGCGGACCAGACGCTGCACCTGCTGCCCATGGCGGCGGTGATGGCCTGCCTGTTCGGCGCGGCAGCCGCCATGGCGCTGACCGGCTATCTGATGAGCGGGCGCGCCGTGGGCACGCTGCACGCCATGCCGGTGACCCGGACGGGGCTGTATCTGACCCATTTCACCGCAGGCTTCGCCCTGTACTCCGCCGCCAATCTGGCGGTGGTGATCCTGAGCGTGCCGGCGTCGGCGCCGGTGACGCCGTGGGCGGCGCTGGGCTGGTGGCTGCTGATGGCGGAGCTGATGGGCTTTTTCTTCCTGGCGCTGGGCTTTTTCGCCGCCATGCTGACCGGCTGGCAGCTGCTGACGCCGGCGGCCTACGGACTGGTGCAGTTCGTGGTGCTGATGGTGACGGGATTGCTGCGGGGACTGGGAAACGTGTTCTACTACGGCTACCGGAGCGCAGAGCTGCCGGAGGCGGTGCTGTGGCTGACGCCGACGGTGAAGCTGGTGCAGGTTTGCCGGGAGGCGGAGGTTTACGGCGGCAGTGAGTTCGACCCCACGCTGCAGGTGAACGCCATTGCGCCGGAGACCGTGGGTGCGGCGGTTGTGTACGCGGCGGCGGGCGCGGTGCTGGCGGCGCTGGGATGCCTGCTGTACAACGCGCGGCGCAGTGAGGCGGCGGGCGACGCCGTGGCCTTCCGGCCGCTGCAGCCGGTGGTGAAGTACGTGGGCGCCGTGGGCTGCGGCATCGCAGGCGGACTGCTGCTGCACATCATCGTGGACGTGCCGATGCTGGCCGGCACCGCGGCGTGCACGGTGATCGTGTATTTTGCCATCGAGATGATCCTGAAGAAATCGCTGCGGGTTCTGCGGCGGGGCTGGGGCGGCGCACTGATCGCGTGCGCCGCGGCAGCGGCGGTGTGCCTGCTGGTGCAGACGGACGCGGCCGGATACCAGACCCGCGTGCCGGAAACAGAGGACGTGGCGGCGGTGCGGGTGCAGCTGAGCAGAGCCCCCATCTACGACGTGTGGCTGGAGGACGGGGAGACGATCCGGGCCACGCAGGAGCTGCACCGGCGGATCGTGGACGAATTTTGCGGCAAGGCGACGCCGGAGAGGAACGACGCGTCCATGGCCTCGGCCTACGTGGCGCTGGAGTACCGACTGAAAAACGGCGGCAGCATCTGCCGGGCCTACACGCTGACTATCAGCGAGGGCAGCCAGCTGCACAAGCTGTACCGGCAACTGGCATGCAGCCCGGAGGTGCAGTGGCACAGCGTGATGGGCGCACTGTCGCCCACGGAGACGCCGCCGCTGGTGCGGGCGCAGGTGGACACATGGGGCAGCGAGGAGAGCAAGGCGTACCTGCTGGAGAAGGAGGATGCGCTGCGGCTGTATGAGGCGATACGCGCCGACCTGCTGGCAGGGCGGAACGGCGAGGAGCTGTTCGCCAAAGAGGATTCGGAGCTGTGCGTGTCGATCCAGTTCTATACCGAGGGAGACGGGCTGCAAGACCCGATATACGGCCGCAGACCCGCGTTTTCCGGCTACGTGCAGGGGCTGAACGCCACCTGCACGGAAACGGTGGACACGCTGATGGAGCTGGGAATAGACCCAGACAGTCTGTCGTGGCAGGAGCCAAAGGCGGTGCTGGAATACACGGACGGAGAATGATAAAGACCGCCGCGGAGGGAGAGATCCTTCCGCGGCGGTGTTTTTTTGTGTGTGGGGCGGGGGACACCTCATCAGTCACCGCCGCTAACCAGCGGCGGTGACAGCTTCCCCTCAAGGGGAAGCCGTTGGGGGGTGGACAGCATTGTGCCCGCCCCTGTGGGGGTGAGTGTGATTTGACACCTCATCCGTCACGGCTTCGCCGTGACACCTTCCCCTCAAGGGGAAGCCTTGGGGGGGTGTATATGGGAGAAAAGCGGCAGGGATCACTTGTAGCCGTGGGCGTCCTGCAGCACCATATCCTTGACCTTCATCAGACGGGTGGTGTTGCCACGCTCGTTCTCGTCCAGCTTCATGGAGATATAGCGGATGTTTTTTTGCGTTTCCGGGATCATGACGTAT
>JAFTBL010000188.1 GCA_017455225.1 Oscillospiraceae bacterium | reverse complement strand
GCCCCACGCCTCGGCCTGTTCGTACACCCGGGCGTGTTCCACGTGAAACGGGATCTCCCGCTCCCGGCAAAAATCCGCCACGAACGCTTCGTCCCGCGTCGCCGTGGGACGCATCCCGTGGTCAAGGTGCGCCGCCGCCACGGAGAAATCCCGCTGCGCCGACAACGTCCACAGATAGTGCAGCAGGCACATGGAATCCCGCCCGCCGGACACGGCGCACAGGATCGTGCCTCCCGGCGGCGGAAACATATTCCATTGTTCCATCCAGCCGGTCAGATCCATCTGCTATTCCTCGTAACGCGTTTCCAGCGTTTCAAAAGAGGTGTAGTCCGGCATCCACCGCAGCTGCACCTTGTCCGTTTTGCCGTGACGGTTCTTTTTCACGTCGCATTCCACGATGTTGCGCTTGTCCGAGTTCTCGTTGTAATAATCTTCCCGGTAGAGGAACATGACGATATCGGCATCCTGCTCGATGGAGCCGGATTCACGCAGATCTGACAGCATGGGGCGCTTGTCCTCCCGCTTTTCATTGGCGCGGCTGAGCTGGCTCAGGCAGATCACCGGCACGTTCAGCTCCTTGGCCATGATCTTCAGCATGCGGGACATGTCCGAAACCGCCTGCTGGCGATTTTCGCCCTTATAGCTCTGCCCGCCGGAGCCGGTCATCAGCTGCAGATAGTCGATGACCACCAGCCCCAGATTGTCCAGCCGCCGGCACTTGGCGTTGATGTCCGCCACCGTCAGCGTGGGGTTGTCGTCGATGCGGATGTCGGTGCGGCTGAGCGTGGTGGCGGCCTCCGCGATCCTCTGCCAGTCGCTCTCCCGCAGGTCGCCGGTCCGGAGCCGGTTGTTCTCCACCAGCCCCTCGCCGGAGATCAGGCGCGTTACCAGCTGCTCCCTGGACATTTCCAGCGAGAAGATGGCCACCGTCTTGCCGGAGGACTTTGCCGCGTTGAGCGCCATGTTCAGCGCCATGCTGGTCTTGCCCATGCCGGGGCGCGCCGCCAGCAGCACCAGATCCGACTTGTTCAGCCCGCCGAGGATCGCGTCCACCCCGGAAAAGCCGGTGGACAGACCCGGCAGCGTCTTGCCGCCGTTGGCGGTCAGCTCCGCCAGCCGGTCCATGACCTCCTGCAGCACCACGCCGATGGTCACCATATTCTGGGCGTTCCGCCCCTGACGCACCGCATAGATCTTCTGCTCCGCCCGCTCCAGCACGTCGCCGGCGGCGCCGGTGCCCTCCTGCACCATGGCGGTGATGTCCGCCGCGGCGGACGCCAGATCCCGCAGCAGCGCCTTGTCCTTTACAAGGCGCACGTATTCCAGCACGTTGGCGGCGGTGGGCGTTACCTCCATCAGCTGCAGGAGGTAGCCGCGGGTGTTGTCGTTGCTCAGCCCCGCCTTCTCCATCTCGGCCGCCACGGTCACGCCGTCAATGGGCTTGGAATATATGAACATGGAATAGATGGTCTCAAAGATATCCCTGTTCTGCCGCAGGTAAAAATCCTCCGGCCGCAGCTTGTCCATCACGTCCTTGACGCAATCGGCGTCAATGAGCATGGAGCCCAGCACCGCCTGCTCCGCCTCTGCGGCGTGAGGCATGGCGTGCATCAGCAGTTCCTCAGGCATGGCAGTTCCCCCTTTTCAGACGGTCCTTTTACTTGCTCTCCGTCACCATGACGTACACGGTGCCGCTGATCTCATAGCCCAGCTTTGCCTTCACCTGATAGGCGCCGAAGGACTTGATCGGCTCGTCCAGCACCAGCTTCTTGCTGTCCAGCTCCACGCCGAACTGCTCCTGCAGCGCGGCGGCAATCTCCTTGGTGGTCACGGCGCCGAACAGCTTGCCGCCCTCACCGCCCTTGGCCGGGATCTTCACCTGGCAGTTTTTCAGCTGCTCCGCTACCTCGGCGGCGCGGGCCTTGGCCTCCGCCTCCGCGCGAACTCTGGCCTTTTCCTGCAGGCGCATGGTGTTCATGGCGTCAGTGGTGGCCGGCGCCGCCAGCCCCTTGGGCAGCAGGAAATTGCGGGCGTAGCCCTCGGCCACCTCCACCATCTGTCCCTTCTTGCCCTTGCCCTTCACGTCCTGCTTCAAAATCACTTTCATAGCGTCCGATCTCCTTTCCGTTACTTCTCAAAATACTCGTCGACAGCGCCGAGCAGCCGCGATTTGGCCTCCTCCACCGTCATGCCGGGCAGCTCGCCCCCCGCCGTGGTGGAGTTGCCGCCGCCGCCCAGCGTTTCCACGATGACCTGCACATTCACCTCGCCCAGCGAACGGGCGGAGATGTATGCGCCGTCCCCCTTTTTATCCAGCACGAAGGACGCCTGTACGCCCTTGAGGGTCAGCAGCTCGTCCGCCGCCTTGGCGGCGGTGACCCGGTCGTACTCCTCGTCCAG
Organism: Oscillospiraceae bacterium; assembly: GCA_017455225.1. The sequence goes on along the minus strand of JAFTBL010000188.1, from coordinate 85 downwards.
CGCCGCAATGGCGATGTCGTCCCTGTACAGCTCCGCCCGGCGGATGATGGCATAGCGGGTGATCATGGACTGCAGATCGCTCTGG
>JAFTBL010000187.1 GCA_017455225.1 Oscillospiraceae bacterium | reverse complement strand
TACCGCCAAAACCAAAATGGGCAAGGCCATGCGTGCCTGCTCCGAGGATAAGGGCGCGGCGCAGCTGATGGGCATCAACGTCAACAAGACGATCTCCGTCACCTTCGCCATCGGCTCGGCTCTCGCCGCCATCGCCGGCGTGCTGCTGTGCTCCTCCTATCCCACGCTGGTTCCCACCACCGGTTCCATGCCGGGTATCAAAGCCTTTACGGCGGCGGTGTTCGGCGGCATCGGCTCCATTCCCGGCGCGTTTCTCGGCGGACTGCTGCTGGGCGTCATCGAGTCTTTTGCCAAGTCGTATATCTCCACGCAGCTGGCCAACACCATCGTTTTCGCGGTGCTGATCATCGTGCTGCTGGTACGCCCCGCGGGCTTGCTCGGGAAGTACGTTCCCGAGAAGGTGTAAGGAGGGACGGCCATGAAATTATTACGCAATCTCGATAAATCCTCCAAACGGAATTATTTCACATACGTGCTGGTCACCGCCGCGTTCCTGATCGTCACCTTCATGAATCAGGGCGGCATGCTCAACAAGAAGATGCAGGGTCTGCTGGTTCCCGTGTGCTGCTACATCGTTATGGCGCTGTCGCTGAACCTGACCGTCGGCATCATGGGCGAGCTGAGCCTCGGCCACGCGGGCTTTATGAGTCTCGGCGCGTTCACGGGCGTTGTGGTGTCCCAGAGCCTGATGGAAGCGATCCCCAGCGAGCCTCTGCGGCTTTGCATCGCCATCCTCTGCGGCGCGGCCATCGCCGCCGTGGGCGGGTTCCTGATCGGTCTGCCGGTGCTGCGGCTGCGGGGCGACTACCTCGCCATCGTCACGCTGGCCTTCGGCGAGATCATCATGGATATCATCAACTGCCTGATCGTCGGCCACGACGAAAAGGGCATCCACATCATTTTTAATTTCAGGGGCGATAAGTCCATTGCCGACCTGAACCTGCTGGAGGGCGGCACCGCCATCATCAAGGGCGCTCAGGGCGCGGTGGGGACCAAGACCATCTCTACCTTTACCGCCGGGTTCGTTCTGATCGTCATCACCCTGTTCATTATCATCAACTTCGTGCGCTCCCGCACGGGCCGTGCGGTGCTCGCCATCCGCGACAACCGTATCGCGGCGGAATCCGTGGGCGTGGACGTGATGAAGTACAAAATGATCACCTTCGTGATCTCCACCACGCTGGCAGGCGCCGCCGGCGCCCTGTACGGCCTGAACTTCACGGGCATCACCGCCGCCAAGTTCAACTTCAACACCTCCATTCTGGTGTTGGTGTTCGTGGTGCTGGGGGGCCTTGGCAACCTGATGGGTTCCGTCATCGCGGCCACCGTGCTGTATATCCTGCCGGAAGCCCTGCGTCAGTTCGCCGACTACCGCATGCTGATCTACGCCATCGTACTGATCCTCGTCATGCTGGCCACCAACAACCCCAAGGTGAAGAACCTGTTCATGAAGATCATACCCGTTCGCAAAAAGGGAAAGGGGGACTGAGCGATGAAAGAGTTTGAAAAAGGCAAAATGGTCCCCGTACCCAGTCACTCCATCATTCCGGAGCGGGATATCGGCAAGACGCCGGTGCTGGAGTGCGTGCATCTGGGCATCGAGTTCGGCGGCCTGAAGGCCGTGGACGACTTCAATTTCACGATCGGAAAAACCGAGATCGCGGGCCTGATCGGCCCCAACGGCGCGGGCAAGACCACCGTGTTCAACCTGCTTACCAAGGTGTATTCTCCCACCCACGGCACCATCATGCTCAACGGCGACGACATCACCACCAAAAACACGGTGCAGGTCAGCAAGCTGGGCGTGGCGCGTACCTTCCAGAATATCCGCCTGTTCTCCGATCTTTCCGTGGAGGATAACGTGCGGGTAGGTCTGCACAATCAGGTGAAATACAGCTCCTTTGCCGGGGTGCTGCGCCTGCCGCCCTTCTGGAAAAAAGAGAAAGAGTATCATGAGCGCGCCATGGACCTGCTGTCCATCTTCGATATGCAGGATATGGCCGCCACCAAGGCGGGCTCGCTGCCTTACGGCGCGCAGCGCAGGCTGGAGATCGTCCGGGCGCTGGCCACCGATCCCAAGCTGCTGCTGCTGGACGAACCCGCCGCGGGCATGAACCCCAACGAGACCGGCGAGCTGATGGAAAATATCGTCAAGATCCGCGATACCTTCCAGATCGCCGTGCTGCTGATCGAGCACGATATGAAGCTGGTCATGGGCATCTGCGAGGGGATCTGCGTGCTGAACTTCGGCAAGATCATTGCCAAGGGCACCGCGGAGGAGATCCAGTCCAACCCCGAGGTCATCAAGGCGTACCTCGGCAACAACAGTATGGAGGGATGAGGCTATGGCAATGTTGGAAGTAAACGGCATCAACGTGTATTACGGCTCCATCCACGCCATCAAGGATATCAGCTTTGAGGTGAACGCCGGGGAAATCGTCACGCTGATCGGCGCCAACGGCGCCGGCAAATCCACGACGCTGCGCGCGATCTCCGGCCTGGTGCCGGTCACCTCCGGAACGATCACTTACGATGGCAACGTGAT
>JAFTBL010000186.1 GCA_017455225.1 Oscillospiraceae bacterium | reverse complement strand
GCACCTGCGGATAGGGGTACACGCCGTCGCTGAGGCACTCCTTGTAATACTTCTGCCCGCGCTTGAGGGCAAGGCGGTATTGCTCCATGGCTTCCGCGCGGCTCATATCGTTCTCCTTTCCCACGGTGTGTTACTTTGCATATTATGCGCCCGCGCACCGGTCATTGCGCAAGCTCCGGCGCCAGCAGATAATCGATCAGCGCCGCAGCGGCCTCCGGATGCTCCGGCGTCACCGAGATCGCCAGATAGATGTGCTCCCCGTTCAGCGGGGTAAGGCCCCAGTCGGCGGCGGCCTTCGACCCAGTCAGATCCACCGCCATGGCGCAGGGATAGCGGGCCTCGCCGTCACCCAGATCGGGGGACAGACCCTCCACCACCCGTCCGGCGGCCTCCAGCCGGGACAGGGCGTCATCGCCCAGAGCCTCCTGCAGCGTGCTGAAGGCGCCCAGATTTTCCAGCATCTCCTTGTCGCCATCGGAAAACACCAGCGCGTCCAGCACATGAGCGCCCAGCAGAGTGGTCAGCTTCAAAAAGAGGTTGTATTCCTCGCCGCCGGCGGCAGTGGTGTCGTCCCAGACCACGTTTTCCCGTCTGCCCAGCTCCAGATAGGCCGCCAGCTCCTTCTCCAGCTCCGCCTCTTTCTCTGCCGGAGCGGATACGTTCACAGTCATGACGTACAGCGCCGGCTTCTGGCTGGTAAAGCCGAAGTATACCACAGCCCACACCACAAAGATCAGCACAACGATGCCCAAAATAATGGGCAGGGTATAGTAGTCCTTGATGTATTGGATCTTGCCGGCCCGATCCAGATCCTTCCATCCGGTATGGGCGATCCTTTCGTACTTATCCGCCATTTCTCACACTCCTTACAGGGTGATCTCATCCAGAATGCCCAGATCCCAGCAGAGTCTGGGCAGAACGTATTTGTCCCGGATATCCTTGGCGCAGCGGAATGTGGCAGGCACCAGCGCGCTGTCAATGCCGATGTCCTCCGGCGTTTTGGGCGCGCCTATCGCGTTCAGGATCGCCTCGATCCGGGCGGCGGAGGGCAGCTCCTCGCCGATCACGGCCAGTATCTCGTCCCAGTGCGCCAGAATGTGCTCCAGCCGCGCCCTGTGCTCGGCTGCGCCGTATTTGTGCTCCCTGGCCTCACTTTCGATCATGGCATCGGCGCCCTCGCCCACGAATTGCCGCAGCTGCCGTGCCCAGTCGTCCCGGTCAAAGGCGGCGGCATAAGACAGCGCCTTCTGCCGGTTGGGAACGACGGACTTGATCTGCTCGTAGACCCGGGCGCAGATCAGCGTGCCGATGCCGCACTGGATGCCGTGAAGATCGGAGGGAGTGCCGAACTGAAGGGCGCGCATGTCCCACACGTGGGAGATGTAGTGCTCTGCGCCGGAGGCGGGGCGGGACAGCCCGGCATACGCCATGGCCACGCCGCTGAGCACCAGCCCCTCGAACACAGCGCAAACGGCGTCGTCCTCCCGGCGCATCAGTCCCTCGCTGTGTCTGACGCACTCGTCCAGCGCCTGGCGCACCATATCGGCTACGGTGGGGCAGTAGTATTCGCCGGTGACGATGTGGCTGATGCGCCACTCGCAGATGCTGACGTATTTGGCCAGCATATCGCCCAGCCCCGCCTGCAGCATCCGATCCGGCGCGGTCTTCATGATCTCACTGTCGCCGATCAGCACCTGCGGGGCGCGGGTGGTGATGGACACCTTCAGCCCGTCCCGCTCCATGGAGGAGGTGCCCGCCGCGTAGGCGTCGCAGGAGGGCGCGGTGACCGCCACGATATGGGGCCGCCCGGTCAGGGCGGACAGGATCTTGCCGATGTCGCACAGTACGCCGGAGCCCACGGTAACAATGGCGTCGCAGGAGAGGTCATAATGCTCCACAGCGGAGCCAAGGTATTCCTCCGACGGCTTGGGGCAGCTGCGAAACACGAAGGGCACGGCCTCCGCGCCCGCCTGACGGATGAGGGAAACGACCCGCTGCCCGGCCACCCTGTCGGTAACGGGGTCTGACAGCACGAAGGCGCGCCGCGCGCCATAGCGCTCCAGCACCTCTCCCAGCCGGGAGAGCACGCCCTTTCCCACGATCACATCCTCCACCGCGGTGGAATGGGTGTGGCCGCAGCCACAGTCGAAGGAGGAACGCAGTGCAAAAGCAGACATATATGTAATACCTCGATTCTATGGTTCCGGCCGCAGCTCAGCCGCGGCCGCCGTTTTCCGGATAGGGGAGATAGCCGTGGGTGCGGATATATTCCAGCACCCGGGCGAGCCCGTCGTAATTGGGGTGCAGGCCGTCGTTTTGCATCAGCTCCGGCCGGGCGTTGCCGTCCTCGCCCAGCAGGGCGGAGAAAACGTCCAGATACCGCAGGCGGTATTCCTCCGCCAGCTCCAGGATCCAGCGATTCCCCTCGGTGATGGAGGCGTTGGTGATGTCGCCCCAGTAGCGGAAGGAGCGGCAGATGGGATACATGCTCTGCAGGATCAGCGTGGTGTCGGGGCTGGCCCGTTGTATCTCGTCGATCAGATGGGCGTATTCCTGTTTGAAATACGTCTCGTCCATAAAGGCGATGCCGTTGATGCCCAGCGCGATGATGATGATGTACTCCGGCCGGTGCCGCGCCGCCACCTCCGCGATGGTGGCCTCGCTGAAATCGTAGGGATCCCGGATCTCAAAGCCCCGCAGATATGCCAGCGTCATGGTGCCCTCCGGCCCCGTCCAGACCTGGGTGGTGCTCGTGCCGCCGCTCAAAAGCCCGTAGGGCCAGAGCCAGTAGGTGGGGCTGTCGCACAAAAACACCATGCGATCCAGATACGCCTGCCCCATGTCCTCACTCAACGGCAGCAGGGCGGGGGAGTCGTAGTCCACACCGGTCAGCTCCGGATGGGCAAGATAAATATACTCGGCGGAGCGATCCACGTCCGGCGCGTCCTCCGGCACCGGGACGGTAAGTGGCGGCGCCGGAATGGATAACGGCGCCTCAGCCGTGCTGCGGCTGCCGCAGCCGCACAACAAAAAACACAAAGCAAGCAGCAGGGGAAGAATGCGTTTCATGAAATCAAGTTCTCCTCATAGATGTAAAGCAAAATAACTTTACACATCAACCGCGCCGCCATGTTCCGGCGTTCAGCAATACAAGGATCGGCATCAGCTCCAGCCGCCCCATCAGCATCTCCAGCGACAGCACGACCTTGCTTACGCCGGATAAAACGCTGAAGTTGCCTGCCGGGCCCAGTGCGCCCAGACCCGGCCCCACGTTGCCGATGCAGGTCAGGGAGGCAGTGAAAGACTCGGTGAAGCCCAGCCCGTCCCAGCTGACCACCAGCGCGCCCGCCACAAGGATCAGCACGTAGGCCACCAGAAAGCCGTGGCACACGCCGATCACGCTCTCGTCCACGCTTTGGCCGTCGATGGTGATGACGGACACCCGCTTGGGATGGATGATCCGCCCCAGATCCCGCTTCAGACTCTTCCACCAGATCAGCACGCGGGACAGCTTCACGCCGCCGGCGGTGGAGCCGGCGCAGGCGCCCAGCAGCATCAGCAGCGCCAGCACCGTCTGGCTGAAGGCGGGCCAGCGGGCAAAGTCCCGGGTGGAGTAGCCGGTGGTGGTGACTACGGTGATGACCTGAAAGGCGGCGTCTCCGGCCGCCTCCTGCGGGGCGGCGCCGCCCTGGAGCCACAGATTGAGCCCGATACCGACCGTGGCCAGCAGAGCGATGGCTGCATAAAGGCGCAGCTCCGTGTTGCGCAGCAGCTGGCGCACGTTGCCCCGCGCTGCCGCGTACATCAAGGAGAAGTTCACGCCCGCCAAAAACGTGAACACGGAGATCACCCACGCCACTGCGGGCAGGTGGGCGTAGGCGGCGATGCTGTCGTTTTTCACGGAGAAGCCGCCGGTGGCCATGGTGGTAAAGCCGTGGTTCACTGCGTCGAACCACGGCATGCCGGCGATCCGCAGTGCGGCGATCTCCAGCACGGTCAGGCTGATGTAGATGCGATAAAGGATCTTGGCGGTGTCGCTGACCTTGGGCACCAGCTTCGACTTGATGGGGCCGGGGCTTTCCGCCCGCATCAGATGCACGGCGCCGTCGCCCACCTTGGGCATCAGCGCCAGAAACATGACCAGCACGCCCATGCCGCCGATCCATTGCGTCTCCGACCGCCAGAACAGCACGCCCCGGGGAAGAGCTTCGATGTCGGTGAGGATGGTGGCGCCGGTGGTGGTCAGGCCGGACACCGTTTCAAACAGGGCGTCCACATACCGGGGAATGGCGCCGCAGGCCACATAGGGCACGGCGCCCAGCAGTGAAAGACTGACCCACGCAGCCGCCACGGCCACGTAACCGTCCCGACCCTGCATCAGCACGCCGGGCAGCCGGGGCCGGGTCAGCAGCAGACCCAGCAGCACGCAGGCGGCCGCCACGATGGCAAACACGTGCCACGCGCTTTCACCGTAATAGAGGGACACCGCCAGCGGCAGCACCATACAAAGCGCCTCCACCACCAGCATATACCCCACGATCTTGCACACAAGACGAAAATTCATAGCTTACCCTCCGCACAGAAGCGGTCATAGCTCTCCTGCAGCCATTGGCGCAGCTGGGCGGCGCCCTCCTCGGTCCATGGGAAGTCGCGGTTTTGCACGTCGTCGGCCTTTTCATAGCACAGCTTCGTATACACGGCGGCATGGAGCGTTTCCCTGTCGTCGTGGGCAAAGCGATAGCGGAAATCGCCGATGCTGCCGGTATATACGAAAGCGCGCAGGAAAAACCGTGCGTTCAGCCGTTGAAATTGCGGATGCATGGAGCTTCACCTCATTTGACGCCCAGCGGCAAATAGTATTGTGTTTATTATAGCACCGTGCGCCCGGCTTGTCACGGGAAAAGTGCTTGCTTGACGGTAAAAAATGTGATATGGTATAGATGACGAAATTTGAGCGAAATCGCTCTGACAAGAGGGGGCGTTTTCCTATGGAAAACAACAACGCGGTGCGCCGGATCGGCGTACTGACCAGCGGCGGCGATGCGCCCGGCATGAACGCGGCCATCCGCTCCGTGGTGCGCTCGGCGCTGGCGAAAAACATTGAGGTAGTGGGCATCCGCCGTGGATATGCCGGGCTGATCAGCGGCGACATCCTGCCCATGGACAGCAACACCGTCAGCCGCATCATCAACCGCGGCGGCACCATTCTCTATACCGCCCGCAGCGATCAGTTCCGCACGGAGGAGGGCATCCTGCAGGCGGTGCGTACCTGCAAGCTGCTGGGGCTGGACGGCATCGTTGCCATCGGCGGCGACGGTACCTTCCGCGGCGCCAGCGCGCTGGCAAGCAACGGGGTCAGCGTGGCGGCGATCCCCGGCACTATCGACAACGACATCGTCTGCACCGACTATACCATCGGCTTCGATACCGCCGCCAACACCGCCGTGGAGTGCATCGACCGTCTGCGCGACACCATGCAGTCCCACGAGCGCTGCGCCGTGGTGGAGGTCATGGGCCGCCACGCCGGGTATCTGGCGCTGCACGTAGGCGTGGCGGTGGGCGCCATCGCTGTGCTGGTGCCGGAGCGCCCCTATAATTTTGAAAGCCACGTGGCGGAGAAGATCCGCCGGGCAAGGCTTTCCGGCAAGACCAATTTCATCATCGTGGTGGCGGAGGGCGCCGCCAGCGCCGTGGACGTGGGCGAGCAGATCCGTCAGGAGCTGGGCCTTGATCCCCGGGTCACCATCCTGGGTCACATCCAGCGGGGTGGCGCGCCCTCGGTGAAGGACCGGGTCATGGCCACCCGCATGGGGTACGAGGCGGTGCGCCTGCTGGCGGCGGGGCAGACCAATCGCGTGGTCTGCGCCCAGGGCGATCAGATCATCAACCGCGACATCGAAGAGGGTCTTGCCATGGAAAAGACCCTCAATCCGGAGGAATTTGAGGTCATGACCGTGATGACCGGTCGGTAAGCTATGTGGAAGATCTTTGAGCCGGACGGTACGCTGGGTCGCATCCTCTCGTGGATCGGCGATCTGATCCTTCTCAATCTGCTGTGGCTGGTGTGCTCACTGCCGGTGGTCACCGCCGGTGCTTCCACGGCGGCACTGCACGCGGTGCTGCAGCGCAGGCTCCTCAATGAGGATGAGAGCGGGATGATCAAGGGCTTTTTCCCCGCCTTCCGCGCCAACTTCCGCCGGGCCACGGCGGCATGGCTCATCCTGCTGGCGCTGATCGCGCTGTGCTGGCTGAATTTCCGTGCCGCCGCTCTGCTGGACGGATTCGTGTGGCGGGTGGCCGCCGGGGTGGGCGCTGTTTTGCTGGCGCTGGAGCTGACGAGCATTTTCCCTTTGCTGGCGCGGTATGAGAACACACTGGGCAATCAGATGAAGAACGCGATGCTCTTTTCCGTGGGCAACCTGCCCCGGGTGCTGCTTCTGTGGCTGCTGGAGGGCGGCTTTGCCGCGCTGGCATTGGTGCCGGAGCTGACGCGCCACGTGCTGGCGCTGTGCCTTTTCCTGGCCGTCAGCGGTTTTGCCGCGCTGGAAACGCTGCTGCTGCGCAAGCCGTTTGCAAGGCTCGAATCGGCGCAGTCGGAGCAGGATGAGGAGAACGGGCCGGAATAAACGAAAAAACGCCGGGCACTTTTGCCCGGCGTTTCGCGGTCTTTTATTCCTGCGGCGGCTCCGGCTTCGGTTCGCTCTCTCCCGGGGCATTCTCCGCCTCCGGCGCGATGGCTTCCGTCTCGGCCTGTGCGCTCTCCGCCTCCAGCTTGGCGCGGCTTTCTGCGGCCATGGCGTCGGCCATACCGGAGGCGTAGGCGTCCTTCCACGTGTTCTCCAGCTGCTGCTTGCGGTCGCGCTCACTGCGCGCGGCGGCCCGCTGTGCGCTGCGGCGGCGGAAGAACCGCTGGGCCGTGCGCAGCAGGGACAGTACGGCGCCCAGCAGCACCGCTGCCATGCCGATCCACGCGGGAGTGCGCACGTGCCAGAAGTCCTTGATGGTGAACAGCCCCGCGTCCATGCCGATGAAATACAGCGCCACCCCCAGCGCGATGCAGGCGATGCAGGCGATCAGCTCCAGCACGGCGCGGAATTTATGCTCCCTGCGGCGGAGAAAATAGGCCAGAAGAAAGATCACCGCTGCCAGAAACAGGGTGGGGGACTGGGTGTAGAGGATGTAGTCAAGCGTTACTTTCATGGGAAACTCTCCTTACCGTGCTGTCGTTACAGCATGTTTTTTCCGCGGGGGATAAACTGCCCCTGTGCCGCGCCGGTGAGGGCGCCGTGTTCCACCGCCAGCGTGCCCCGCAGCCATACCTGCCGGATGCCGCCTCGCACGGCAAAGCCCTCGTAGGGGGTATAACCGGCCCGCCCCGCCATGTCGGCGGCGTGGACGGTGTGGTCGGCGGCAGGGTCGTACAGCACCAGATCCGCGTCGGCGCCGGGCGCCACGATGCCCTTGCGGGGGTACATGCCGTAGAGTTTGGCAGGGTTTTCGGCCAGCAAGCGGCACATGGCGGCAAGACTTATTTTCCGGGTGGTCACGCCGTAGGTATACAAAAGCTCCGCCCGGGTTTCCACGCCGGGCACACCGCCGGGGATCTTTGTGAAATCCTCCCGCCCCAGCTCCTTCTGCGCCGCGGTAAAGGCGCAGTGGTCGGTGCAGACGGTCTGGATCTCCCCCCGGCGCAGCGCCCGCCACAGAGCGGCGCGGTCCGATTCACACCGCAGGGGCGGGGAGCCGACGTACCGTGCCGCCTCATCAAAATCCGGCGCGTCATAAAGGGACTCGTCCAAAAGAAGGTACTGGGGACAGGTCTCCACGTAGACCTTCTGTCCCCGCTTGCGGGCGTTTTCCACCTCCCGCAGCGCCGCCTGGCAGGTCAGATGCACCAAGATCACCGGCACGTC
>JAFTBL010000014.1 GCA_017455225.1 Oscillospiraceae bacterium | reverse complement strand
CTCCGCTCTTCTATGGTAAGATGTGTGTAGTTCATACGGGCCTCCTCTGTGGCGTGGTGTGTGGTAGCTTCATTCTACACGAGGTTCGTATGAACTTCTATCCTTTTCCTTTCCCTGTTGCACTTGATAGTATAATTCACCTCGAATAAAAGAAAAAGCGGAGGCATGGGCCTCCGCTTTTTCATCAGCTTGTCAAAGGCTATCGCCGGCTGATCTGCCACTCGTCCTGAAAGATCATGTCGTCGATGTCGCCGAAGTGTTCCTTCATGCCTTGCCCTCCTTTTCTGTACCGGACAGTATATGCCGGCAGGCGGGAAAGGATGCGTTACTTTTTCACCGGCAGCGTTACGATGAACCGGGTGGAGCGCCGGTCGCTCTCGCAGCGGATCGTGCCGCCGTGCCCGGTGACGATGGAGCGGGCGATGGACAGCCCCAGTCCAAAACCCTCGGCGCCGGAGCGGGCATCGTCCAGCCGGTAAAACCGGTCAAACAGATGGGTCAGCTTCTCCGGCGGGATGGGCGCGCCGCCGTTTTCCACGGTGAGCCGGGCCTGACGGTCCTCCGCCTTGAAGTGCAGACGGATCTCCGAGCCTTCCGGCGCGTATTTGATGGCGTTGTCCAGCAAAATAGCGGTCACCTGCCGCAACTGGTCGCCGTCGCCTACCACGCGCACGCCCTCGTCGATGTCGTACAGCAGCTGGCGATGTGCCTCAAAGGCCACCGGCTCAAAGGCCAGCGCCGCGTCGGCGACCACATCGCTCCAGTCCAGCTCGACGTAACTCGCCCGGTGGGTGCCGTCGTCGGCCCGGGCCAGCGTCAGCATGCTTTCCACCAGCTTTTTCATCCGCCGGGACTCGCTGCGGATGTTGTCCACGTACCCGGCGCTGTCCGGCGCCGTTTCTGCCAGCAGATCCGCCGAGGACATGATGACCGTCAGCGGGGTCTTCAGCTCGTGGGAGGCGTCGGACAGAAACTGCTGCTGCCGGCGCCATGCCTCATCCACCGGGCGGGTGACGAAGCCGGAGAGCAGATAGCTCAGTCCCAGCAGCGCCAAAAACGCCGCAGCGCCCACCAGCACCACCGTGCCCAGCATGCTGCGCAGGGTGGTGCGCTCCATGGTGCTGTCGGCAAAGGCGATGCGGATGCTCAGCGGCGAGACCTGACGCAGATAGCGCAGGTCGTAGTCCGGCAGGAGGCCGGAGTCCTCCTGCCGGGCAAGGCAGTCGTTGATGACGGCCAGCACGGTCTCCTCGTCCCCTAGATCCTGAAACACGCTCTCGCTGACGCGCACCGTGCCGCCGGCGAATACCTCCGCCACGAAGGTGCGCCCTGCGGCGCGGTCGGGAGCGCCGGGGGCGAAGGCGTCGCCCTGCAGCGCCTGACGGAGCTGCTCGCGGCTCTGACTCTCCAGCGAGGCGCGGGAGGCGAGGAACACGGTGGTCATGGCGCCCAGCAGCACCGCCGTGACCACCGCCATGGTCACAGCCACCACCTTCCAGCGCAGGCGGCGGATCATGCCTCCACCTCCTCCAGACAGTAGCCCACCATGCGGATGGTCTTGATGCGCACGGCGGAGTGCAGATGGGTCAGCTTCCGGCGCAGGAAGGAGATATAGACCTCCACGTTGTTGTCCTCTGCCTCGGAATCGTAGCCCCAGACCTTCAAAAGAAGCTGTTCCTTGGTGACGATCTGGGTGCGGTTGCGTATCAAAAGCTCCATGAGATCGTACTCCCTGCGGCTCAGACGCACGCTGCGCTGGGCACAGGAGAGCAGGAAGGTGCCGCTCTCCAGCCGCAGATCGCCGAAGGAAACGGCGTCATCCAGCCTGACCTCGCCGCCGCTGCGGCGCAGCAGCAGCCGGATGCAGGCCAGCAGTTCCTGGGGCTCGAAGGGCTTGGTGAGATAGTAGTCGGCGCCGCTGTCCAGCCCCTGCACCCGGTCGGTCACATCGGCCCGGGCGGTGAGCATCAGCACCGGCACGGCCGAGCCGCCGCCGCGCAAGCTGCGCAGCAGGGCAAAGCCGTCCATGCCCGGCAGCATGGCGTCCAGCACCACCAGATCGTAAATGCCGGAGGAGGCGCTGTCCAGCCCGGACACGCCGTCGTGGCACATATCGGCGGTATAGCCCTGCCGGCGCAGCAGCTCCGCCAGCGTCCGGGCAAGGCGCACCTCGTCCTCTACGATCAGGATCCGCATAGGATCCCTCCTTTACCAGTTTTTCAACAGCTCCGGCAGCGCGCCGGACATGAGATAGATGGTGGGGTCGTCGTTCAGTGTGACGCAATAGGCGCCGTCATCCTCCCGGTACTGCCCCAGCGTTACTGTCAGGGTGCTGTCCACCCCCACCGTGTTCACGTAGTCTACCTGCAGCACGGCAAGGGGCTTCGTCAGACCGCACAGCTCCGCCACGCCGTCGGCCGGCGCGTAGTCGAGGCACCGGTCCACCGACACCTCCGCCAGCGCTTCCGCCAGCGCCCGGACGTCCGGGTCGTCGGTCACGTCCTCGCCCTGCCGCGTCCATACGGCGGCGGAAACGCGCAGTGTGTCGCTCCGGTCGCCCCGGGTGACGTTCACGCTCCGCAGCACGGACTCCGTCAGCGACAAGGGGCGGGGCAGCAGGGCCATGTCGTAGATGCTGCGGCCCATCAGCGTCAGCAGACTGTCCGGCGCCGTGCAGATATGATCCGGGTCGCCGGCGGCGCAGGCATACCAGTCGTTGCTCTCCGTGCGGTCGCCGAAATACCACGCGATCTCCGTTCCGTCGCCGGAGGTCATGATGAGATAGCGGTCGGTTTTGTCCAGACCGTAGACCGCCGGCTCCCCCGTGGCCAGCACGGCCGTTTGGGACGACAGCGACTGGGCGGTAGACAGGATCCGTTCCACGTACTGCCCGTTCAGCGGGAAGGACAGATCGTCCGCCCACTGCCACGCGCCGCTTTCGCTGCGGCGGAAATGGAGGGTCGTCACGCCGGCGCTGCAGCGCAGATCCACGATCTCTCCGGCGCTGACCGCGGGCACCGCAGACTCTTCGGGCTCATTTGCCGGCGGCGCCTGATGCCCGCAGCCCACCAGCAGCACGGCCAGCACGGCGCACAGCCACCGCTGCCAACCCTTCATGGATGCGTGCCCCCTTTCGGCAAAAACTTTCCTTTTTTACAGTATAGCGCCTGCGGCGGAAAAAGAAAAGAAAAAAATGCGCTGTAGGTTATACAATGATGTGTGACAGTAGGTAAAAAAAGAATAGCGAATAGGAGCGGCCTGTATTATGGTTGAGTTGCTGAGACAAAACCGAAAGGCAGGCACCCTATTCGCTATGGATAAGATAACACAGACAGCCCGG
>JAFTBL010000185.1 GCA_017455225.1 Oscillospiraceae bacterium | reverse complement strand
CCTTAAAACGACCAGAGGAGGGGCTTGCGGCCCCTCCTCTGGACTTCACCCCGGAGCAAAGCCTTCCCCTTGTACCCCAAGGGCATTTGCTTCACCAGCCGCTCTTTCGCCGCGGGGCGTCCCTGCCGCAGCGATGAGAAGGAACCGTATGCTTCGAGTGCGAAACGACCGCCTGAAAAGGATAGAAAGCGGGAGCGCCGCCCGACTGGACGGCGCTCCCGCTTTCTTTTCCGAACTTCCTTACGCCATGCGGCGCAGACCCTCCAGCCGCTCCAACGCGGCGTTGAGCGTTTCGTCCTTCTTGGCGAAGTGGAGCCGCACGATGTGGTTCACGTCCTCCCGGAAGAAGGAGCTGCCCGGCACGCAGGCCACGCCAACCTCTGCCACCATCCGCTCGCAGAACGCCACGTCGCTCGCCCCCGTGCGGAGGGAGGGACTGATATCCGCCAGCACGAAGTAGGCGCCCTGTGGATCGGTGAAGGGGATGCCCAGCGTCCGCAGTCCGCCGGTGAACAGCGCCTTCATGTGGGCGTAGTGGGCGGCGAACTCGTCGTAATAGGACATGGGCAGCCGCAGACCCGCCACCGCCGCCTCCATCAGCGGGGAGGGGGCGCCCACGGCGTTGAAGTCGTGGTACTGCTTGATGCCGTCCATCAGATGCTTGGGCCCCAGCGCGTAGCCCAGCCGCCAGCCGGTGACGGAGTAGGTCTTGGACAGGCTGGAGCAGCTGACCGTCCGCTCCCACATCCCCGGCAGGGAGGCCATATAGGTGTGAACGTGGCCGTCATAGACGATATGCTCATATACCTCGTCCATGATGGCGTACACGTCGTATTGCTTGCACAGCGCGGCGATATAGGACAGCTCCTCCCGGGTGAACACCTTGCCGCTGGGGTTGGAGGGGTTGCAGATCAGGATCGCCTTGGCGCCGGCGCGGAAGGCGTCCTCCAGCGCGGCGGGATCGAAGTTGAAATCCGGCGGCGTCAGGGGCACGAACACCGGCTCGCACTCCGCCATGATGATCTGCGCCCGGTAATTCTCAAAATACGGGCTGAACAGGATCACCCGGTCGCCGGGGTTGGTCAGGGCGAAGAGGGTGTCCACCATGGCCTCGGTGGAGCCGATGGTCACCACCATCTCCGTTTCCGGGTCGGGCCGGCGCCCCATGAAGGCGGCGCACTTGTCCGCCAGCGCGGCGCGGAAATTGGGCGCGCCCATGGTGATGGGGTACTGGTGAGGCCCCAGCGCGCTGACCTCCGCCAGCCGGTCGGTGAGCGCCTTGGGCGGGTCGAAATCGGGAAAGCCCTGCGCCAGATTGATGGCGTCGTGGGCGCAGGCGATCCGGGTCATCCGGCGGATGACCGAATCGGTGAACAGAGCGTTTTTTCGGCTGGTGGGCTGCATGGATCACTCATCCTTTCCCCGGGTCGGGGCATTTTTTTACCATACTACCCCCGCCGGGCGGCCATGTCAAGAATTGGCAGCAAAAAACGCGGCCCTTCTCACAGGTCAACGTCGCTGATCATCAGGTCGATCTCGTTCCGGTTGCACAGGATGTGAGGGTATAGCTTGCCGAACTTGCTGCTGTCGCACAGGAGGATCTTCCGCTTTGCCTGCCGGAGCATGACCCGCCGCACCTCCACCTCCTGAATGGAGGCGTCGGTAAAATCGCCCGTTTCCGGATGGAAGCCGCGGCAGGAGAAGAACAGCAGATCGGCGTGGAAATGCCGGAAAAACTCCTGGGCGTACTGCCCCACGTAGGCAAAGGAGTCCTCCAGCAGCAGCCCGCCCGTGCAGAAATTGCGGATGCCGGCCTCACCCAGCGCGATGGACGCCTGGGGGAAATTCGTCACCACCGTCAGATCCCGGAACTGGCTGAGAAAGGGGATCATGTGGGACACGGTGGAGGAGGAATCCATGAAGATCATGTCACCGTTTTTGACGTACCCCGCCGCCTGCTTGGCGATCTGCTTTTTGGCGGGGATGTTCTGCCCCTGCCGCAGCAGCAGCGGCGACACCTTTGAGATCGTCTCCGACAAAACGGCGCCGCCGAAGGTGCGCACGACTCTGCCGCTTTTTTCCAGCTCTGTCAGATCCCGGCGGATGGTGGACTCGCTGGCATACATCAGCTCCGCCAGCTTCTGCACGGTGACAGATCTCTTCTCTTCCAGTATTTGCAAGATTTTTTCCTGTCGCTCGATGTTGTACATGCAACCACCTCTCATTTGTGATCGTTTATGCTCAAATTATACCGTTTGCATGATTGTTTGTCAATAGTGCCGCAAATACTTTCTTTTTTTGAGGGGCTTTTTTATAATAATATACAAACAAGAAAGAGTGGAGTAGGGGGAAGCATTGCATGAAATGCTTGAATCTGCATGCAATCGGCGATCTTCGCTATGAGAGCATCGAAACGCCCGTGTGTGAAGACGACGAGGTGCTTGTAAAGATTCGCTACTGCGGGATCTGCGGCAGCGACGTGCCGCGGGTATTCGTCAAGGGGACGCACCGGTTTCCTCTGGTGATCGGACATGAATTCTCCGGCGTGGTGGCGGAGGATCGCCGCGGGGAATGGACCGGGCGGAACGTGGCTGTGTATCCGCTGCTTCCGTGCTTTTCCTGCCCGTCCTGCCGGCAGCAGAGGTACGAGGCCTGCGAGCATTACGATTATTACGGCTCCCGCCGCAACGGCGGTATGGCCGAGTACATTGCCGTGAAGCGGTGGAACGTGATCCCGCTGCCGGAAAAGGTGCCGCTGAAGCTGGGCGCGCTGTGCGAGCCGGTGTCCGTGGCCCATCACGCCGTGGGCAATCTGGGCGACATCACGGGCAAGAACGTGCTGATCTCCGGCGCCGGCCCCATCGGGCTGATCGTGGGACAGTGGTGCATGGCCAAGGGCGCCGCCGGGGTGTACTACTTTGATATCGATCCGCGGAAGATCGAGTTCGCGGAATCCATGGGCTTTCACGCCTACGACGCGCAGACCATTCACGCCTGCGTGGAGGGCACCGGCGTTTCCGCCGCGCTGGCAAGGTGTCTGCAGGCCGTGGCGCCGGGCGCCACGCTGGTGCTGATGGGCAACCCCGCGGGGGCTATGACGCTTTCGCAGGAGGAATACTGGCACATCCTGCGCAAGGAGCTGATCGTGCGCGGCACGTGGAACTCGTCCTACAGCGAGACGAAGAACGACTGGCGGGACAGCATTCAGGCCATATCCGACGGCACGCTGCAGCTGGAAAAGATCATCACCCACGTCTTTGCGCCGGAGGAGTACCGTCAGGCCTTTGAAACCGCGCGGGACAAGGCGGTTTTCTCCAATAAAATTCTGATCGAATGGAACAAGTGATATGAGAGACGGAAAAATCGCACCCTCCATGATGTGTGTGGATTTCCTGCATCTGGAGGAAGCACTGAAAACCTTTGAGGCGCAGGGACTTGAATACCTGCACGTGGACGTGATGGACGGCTGCTTCGTGCCCAACTACACGCTGGGGACCGACTTTTGCCGGCTGCTGAAAAAGAGCGCCCGCATCCCGCTGGACATCCATCTGATGATCCGGGATCCGGAGAGCAAGCTGCAGTGGTTCACCTTTGATGAAAAGGATTACGTGTCCGTGCACTACGAGTCCACGCCCCATATCCACCGGGCGCTGGCCACCATCCGCCGTCTGGGCGGAAAGCCCATGCTGGCCCTCAACCCGGGCACGCCCCTCGCCTGCATGGAAAACCTGCTGGACGACATGGACGCGCTGCTGCTGATGACGGTGGATCCCGGCTTTGCGGGGCAGAAGCTGATCCCCCAGATGCTGGATAAGATCCGGGCCGCCCGCGCCTTTCTGGACAGCCGGGGCTATGAGCACGTGGAGATCGAGGTGGACGGCAACGTCAGCTTTGAAAACGCCGTGAAAATGCACGAGGCGGGCGCCGATATTTTCGTGGCCGGCTCCTCCAGCCTGTTCGACCCCCACATGGGGCTGGCCGACGCCGCCGCCCGGCTGCGCCGCTGCATCGTGACCCGGGAGGGCGAAAACGGCTGAGACATTGTTTCCGGCCCGATACGGCTTGATGCGCACGGCAGTGCGCCGGCGATATCACTGAAAAGCGAGGAGAGCAATCATGCTGGACGTAAGACTGAAGGACATTCGCAGACTGGAAAAAGAAGTGCTGAATTATGAAGCGCAGGAGATCGTGACGGGCAAGATCCTCTTTTACGGGGACAGCGGCTTCACCAGATGGAGCGCCCGTTTCGGAAACCGCCCCATGGAGGAGGATTTGGCTGCCGCCGACGGCAGCGTCGCCGTGGTCAACCACGGCTTCGGCACCAGCACGGCGGAGGAGCAGCTTTACTACTATGACCGTCTGGTGCGTCCGTGGAAGCCAAGGGTTCTGGTGAACAAGTGCCACGGCAACGATTGGGATCAGGGCTATTCTCCGGCGGAGATCCTGTTTTTGCAGAGCCGGCTTTTTGAATATGCCAGAAGAGACATGCCGGGGATCCGCATTTTCGTGTGCGACGGTTTTCCGTGCATCAAGAACAGAGAGAGCGTCAGCAACCTGCACGCGCAGGAGCAGGAATACAATGCCTTGCTGGCGGACTACTGCCGCCGACACGACGACGTCACGCTGCTGAGTCATTGGAGCAGCCCCCTCTTTTTCGTGGATCCGGAGCGGGTAGGGGAGTACGACAACCTGCGGGAGGACGTTTTCATCGAGGACAAGGTACATTATAACCAGAAGGGCTACGATCTGTACGCGAAATTCTTCCGGGACGCGCTGCAGGATCTGCTGAAATAACGCCATCACGCGGAAAACCGTAATCGGATATATAAAAAGGTAAGTGGAGAGCATCTTTCACAAAGACGAGGAGGTAGTGAAATGAAAAGATTGATTTGTTTGCTTCTGACGGCCATCATGGTGCTGGGAATGGCAGTCGGCTGCGGCCAGCAGGGCGGCAGCGGCGAAGGAGGCGGCAACCGGAAAAAGACGCTTTCGGTGGGCATTCCCCTCAACGCCAGCATCACCGACTACGACGACAACGCCCTCACCAGATATCTGGAGGAAGTGATCGGGGCTGAACTGGAGATCGTCCCGTTTGCCTCCACCGCCGGGCAGTACACCCAGCAGTTTGCGCTGATGTGCTCCAGCGATGAGGAGCTGCCGGACGTTTTCGTGAACTTCAGCGGCATGAACCACAGCACGATCAACATGTACGGGCAGGACGGGTACATCGTGGATCTGACGGATCTGATCGAGCAGTACGGCCAGAACTTCAAGGCGCAGATGGCCATGCTGAACGAGGAGGATCAGTGGCGCATCAACACCGCCATGGTCAGCACTGCGGACGGCGGCATCTACGCCATGCCCAACTTCGGCTCCTGCGACACGCCCGAGCTGATGCAGAACAAGATGATGATCAACCGCCAGTGGCTGGATAAGCTGGGGCTGCAGGAGCCCACGACGGTGGATGAGCTTTACACCGTGCTGAAGGCCTTTGCCACCCAGGATCCCAACGGCAACGGCGAGGCGGATGAGATCCCCATGCTGTCCGCCATGGATCAGGACATCGCCATGTACGTGATCAACGCCTTCGTGTACTGCAACAAGAAGGAGCAGTTCAACGTGAAGGACGGCACGCTGTACGTGTCGGAGACCACGGACGAGTACCGCGAGGGCCTGAAGTTCGTCAACAAGCTGGTGGCGGAGAATTTGCTGAGCAACATGAGCTTCACCATCAACCGCACGGACGCCAAGGCGCTGCTTTCCCCCAGCGATCAGGTGGCCCGGGTGGGCGTTTGGTGCGGACACCCGGAGACCTGCCTTGCGGCAGACTGCACGATCCTCAATCAGTACGAGCCCCTGTCCCCTCTGGCTGACGCCACGGGCGCCGGCGGCTACGGCGTGCTGAACGCCAACGATCTGGGCTTCGGCGCCTTCATCTCCCGCGATTGCGAGGATCTGGAGCTGGCCATGAAGTTCCTGGATGCGTGGTATCTGGATGAAACGGTCCGCCGCGCCCGTCACGGCGAGCCCGGCGTGGACTGGGAGCGGACGGAAGGCCGCACCATCTTCGGCACGGACTCCGAGATTAAGGTCGTCAACGAGTTCGCCTTCTTCAAGGGCAACAGCACCTGGGGCACCTTCGGGCCCACCATCCAGCGGCTGGAGAACGCCGAGTGCATTTCTCAGGCGGAAAAGGACACGCTGGCGGGCTACACGGCCAGAATGTTCGAGCAGTGGTTCGTGGAGATGCAGACGTGGAAGCAGCCTGCGGAGCTTTGCCGCAGCCTGCGCTATACCGACGAGGAGCTGCAGCGTCTGGACAACACGGCCTGGTCCAGCTATCTCTCCGAGGCCAGAACGCTGTTTTGCACCGGCGTGCTGGATCCCAACAGCGACAGTGACTGGAACGAGTACCTTTCCAAGCTGGAGCAGTACGGGCAGAGCCGGATCCTGGACATTGCCCAGACCGTGTATGACAGACAGTACAAGAATCAGTAACAGGCAACCAAGCAACGAAGAAAAGCCGAGGTGAGCGGAACCATCATGACAGGAAGGCCGAATCAGCTCTCCCGGGCGGGCTTGCTCAGGAGAAACATCAGAAAGCACTGGCAGTTGTATCTGCTGATCCTGCTCCCGGTGCTGAACATACTGTTCCACCGCTACGGCCCCATGTACGGCCTGCAGATCGCGTTCCGGCAGTATCGGCCGAAGGACGGCATCTGGGGCAGCGAATGGGTGGGGCTGAAGTACTTCGTGGAATTCATCACGGATCCGAAGTTCCAGCAGATCTTTCTCAACACCATCGCGGTATCCCTGTACAGTCTTTTGACCTTCCCGCTGCCCATCATCATGGCGCTGGCGCTCAACTGCATGACCTCCAAGCGCTACCGCGGGATGGTGCAGAACGTGATCTACGTGCCTCACTTCATCTCGGTGGCGGTGCTGGTGGGTATCATCCAGATGATCCTCAGCCCGGTCAGCGGTCTGTACGGCACGGGATATCGATTATTGGGCGGCGAAGGCTTCCCACAGGATATCCGGGCGCTGGCGTCCTCCTTCCGCCACATCTACGTGTGGTCCGGCGCGTGGCAGGAGATCGGATGGGGCTCCATCCTCTACACCTCCGCGCTGGCGGCGGTGTCGCCGGAGCTGCACGAGGCGGCCAAGCTGGACGGCGCGTCCCGGTTCAAGCGTGTGTTCTACGTGGATCTGCCCGCCATCATGCCCACGGTGGCCATCATGCTGATCCTGCGTATCGGCACGCTGGTGGGCGCCAGCTTTGACAAGTGCTACCTGCTGCAGTCCAAGCTGAACCTGAGCACCTCGGAGGTGATCTCCACCTGGGTGTACAAGCAGGGCCTGAGCAGCATCTACAACTACTCCTACGGCACGGCGGTCTCGCTGTTCAACACCATCATCAACGTGATCCTGATGCTGATCGCCAACCACATCTGCAGCAAGCTCACAGACGGCGAAGTTTCGTATTTTTAGGAAGGAAGCAAGAGGATGAGAGCATTATCGCGGAAAAGAAGCAGCACCGGGCTGTCGGATAAGGCGTTTAACGCGGTGGTGACCTGTCTTGCGACGGTGGTCCTTCTGCTGATCCTGTACCCCTTGGTCTTCCTTGTCTCCGCCTCCTTCTCCTCCGGCACGGCGCTGTCTTCGGGACGTGTGATCTTGTGGCCGGTGGACTTCAATCTGGACGGCTATCGAATGGTGTTCGGCTACAAGGACGTGTGGACGGGCTTCGGCAACAGCTTTCTCTACGTGATCTTCGGCGTTGCCCAGAACATGTTTTACACGCTGACCGCCGCCTACGTGCTGTCCCGGAAGGATTTCTACCCCAGAAAAGCGGTGACCCTGCTTTTTGCCATCACCATGTGGTTCGGCGGCGGACTGATCCCCACCTATATGCAGTATGCGTATTTCGGCATGGTGAATTCCCGGCTGGGCTTCATTCTCATGGCCAGCTTCGGCATCAGCAACGTGGTCATCGTGCGCACGTATTTCCAAAGCTCCATTCCCGAGGAGCTGATGGAGGCGGCCAAGGTGGACGGCATTTCGGATACGGGCTATTTCCTGAGGATCGCCATCCCGCTGGCAAAGCCCATCATCGCCGTGCAGACGCTGAACTACATCGTCGCCACGTGGAACGCCTACATGAGCCCCATGATCTATCTGCGCAAGCGGGAGCTCAAGCCGCTGCAGCTGGTGCTGCGGGAGGTGCTGGACTCCACCCAGGTGGACGCGTCCTCTTTGAGCGACCCGGAGCTGGCGGCTAGGATGGCGTCTATCAACGACGTGATGAAGTATTCCATCATCGTGGTGGGATGTATTCCCATGCTGCTGGTTTATCCGTTTATCAAGAAGTATTTTGAAAAGGGCATGATGATCGGCTCCATCAAGGGCTGATCGAAAAGGGGGACGGTGCGATGAAAAGAGATATGATGTGGACGTATATGATCCAGCTGGGCTGCAACATGTGGGGCCGGCCCGGGGAGAGGCGCCCGTATTTCGTGGAGGAAGAGGACCGGTATAAGAACTACATGGCCACCGATCGCGAGGTATGGCGCAAGGTGACGGACTTCCTGCCGGGGTGCGGCTTCAACACACTGCTCATCGACATCGGCGAGGCGATCCGTCTGGACTCCCATCCGGAGCTGGCGGTGCCCGGCGCGTGGACGAAGGACGAAACGCGCGCAGAGCTTGCCCGCCTGCGCAGCATCGGTCTTACGCCCATCCCCAAGCTGAATTTCAGCAGCTGCCATAACGCGTGGATGGGGGAGTATGCCCTCATGGTGGGCACGCAGACCTATTACCGCGTCTGCCGGGAGTTGATCGAGGAGGTCATCGACCTGTTCGATACGCCGGAGTTCTTCCACCTGGGACTGGACGAGGAGCGGTACAACAAGCAGCAGGATTTCCCCATCGCCACCATCCGCGCACCCTACAAGCAGATCGAGGACGCCAACATGCTGTTCAAGGTCTGCCTTGACAAGGGCGTTCGCCCGTGGATGTGGATCGACAGCCGCTGCATCCAGAATTTTGGCGGCGAGGACTATTTCCGCACCCATATCCCCAAGGAGGTGCTGATCTCCAACTGGTTCTATCACAATATGTACAGCCCGGAATACAAGGACCGGATCGAGCTGTACCGCAAGCTGGGCGAGTGGGGGTACGAGCAGATCCCCACCAGCTCTACCTTTAATTACAGAAGTAATTCCCGTCAGACCATGCGCTATTGCAAGGAGAACGTGAAGCCGGACAGTCTGCGCGGCTTCATGACTGCCAGCTGGATCCTGACGGATTGGGAGGATTATTACGGACTGCTGAACGACGCGTGGCGCTTCGGCTACGCCAGAGAGCAGATCTACAACGAGAAGATGCCCGCAAGGCCCAAGGACAACATCGTGCGAGGTGAACAGCAATGAAAAAGTCTTGGATCGTGATACTGGCGGCGTCGGCGGTGCTGCTGATCGGCAGCGCGGCCTTCATCCTGCTGTCGAACGCAGGGATCCTGACGTTTGCCTCGGAGGCGTCCCGGCAGGACGAGACCGCCGTGAAGACCTTTGCCGAATGGACAGACATGAAGGCGTTCCGGGACATTCCCGCCATGATCGTGGAGCAGGGGCGGATCGGCAGGTTCTCCTCGGAGGCCGGAAGCTGCTCCACGGTGGATATCAACGGCGGCAGCCTTGACGACTATCGGGCGTATCTGGAGCTGTTGGAGCAGGAGGGGTACACGAAGTACGTGGACAACTGGCCCAACGGTCTGAACGGCAACGTCTTCAACGCCGTCTACACGAAGGACGGCACCACGGTGACCGTGATCCACATGAAGAAGCTGGATAAGACCTATATCGCCGTGGAGAAGACGCCCCTTTCGGATCACCTCTTCTACTCGGAGGATTACGTCAAGAACGATCCGGCGGACGCCAAGACGAGGCTCCACATGATCGAGATGCATTCCGGCGGCAACGGCTTCGTGCTCCAACTGAAGAACGGGCATTTTCTGATCTCCGACGGCGGGCACAAGGCCAACGCCGAATACCTGCTGGATTATCTGGATTCTCTGACGCCGGAGGGGGAGACCCCGGTGGTGGAGGGTTGGTTCATCTCCCACTGCCACGAGGATCACTGCGGCGTGTTCCGCCAGATCGCCCTCATTCCCGGCTATGAGAGCCGGGTGGTGGTGGACGGCATCTACTTTGACGCGGTGAACGCGTCCCTGGCCGGCGAATACGACATCAGCATGCAGGTGATGGGTATCAAGGACGCCGCTTCCGAGCTGAAAACGCAGACCGGCGAGACCACGCCCGTCTATCGCCCCCACGCCGGGCAGACGCTTTATTTCGACGATGTGACCGTCGACGTGATGCTGACGCTGATCGAGGTGCCCAAGGAGGACTATTATCGCGGCTGGTCGGGCAATTACAACGAGCGCAGCGAGTGGCTCATGTTTAACATCGAGGGGCAGAAGCTCCTCATTGCAGGCGACGCTGACTTTGGCTCCATGAAGACGGTCATGTCCGCCTACGATCAGGAATATCTGGACATGAACATCATGGCGGTGCAGCATCACGGCATCAACGTCCACAATGATTTCACCGACTTCATCAAGGTGGATACGCTGCTGTATCCGTATTATACGGATAACGGCATGTACAGAAGCGGCCCGGTGTGGGGCGGCTCCTTCCAGGCCTCGGAGGACAGGAACGCGTATCTTCAGGCCACGGTGAAGGAATGGATGCACTACGGCACCGGCGGCAAGATCCTCACCTTCCCGTATGAGGTGGGAAGCTATGAAAACGTCCCTGCGCGGCCGGACACCGTCACGTTTGAGGAAAAGCTGGCGTCCGGGTCGGATGATACCGCGCAGTATGCCATGCCCTATACCGTGGCGCGTGAGAGACCGTGAGAGGGCTGCGGAAAGCCATGCCATGCGAGAAAACACGATCTTGTGCGGATACGCGGCGGAAGTGAGGTAGATCATGAAAGAGATAATGAAGAAATACGGTGCGATCGGCGCAGCGGCGATCATGCTCTGCGCAACGGCCGTGCTTTGGGTCCTTTATGCCACGGGGCAGCTTGGCGCCGCCCGGCGGGCGAATGCGCTGAACGTGGAATGGTACGACGAGCGGCAAGAGGAGTTCGTCATCACCAAGGCGGAGGAGCTCTACGATCTGGCGGCTCTGTCGGAATACTACGACTTCAAGGATCAGACCATCAAGCTGGGCGAGGACATCGTCATTAACGAGGGCGACGCGGCGCAGTGGGCCGAAACGCCCCCTGCGAACAAGTGGTATCCCATCACCGGCTTTGCCGGCACCTTTGACGGGCAGGGCCACAGCATCAGCGGCCTCTACGCCAAAGGCTCCGACGTCAATCTCGGCCTGTTTTCCGACACGGGAACAAGCTGCGTGGTCAAGGATCTGAAGATCCTCAACAGCTACTTCCGCGTGAACGGCAACTTTGCCATAGGCAGCGTTTCCGCCGGCGGCAGCGGCACGTTTTCCGGCATTTACAGCAACGCCATCATGGAAAGCAACGGCAGCTTTTGCGGCGGACTGTTCGGCACGCTGAACGTGGGCAGCGGCAACTCTGCCCTCAGCCGCAGCAGCAAGATCAGCAACTGCTGGTTCGACGGCTCGGTCATCCTGCACACGAAGGAAGGCCGCTACGGCGGCGGCATCGCGGGCAGCATGCGGGGCGGCAGCAGCGAGATCACCCACTGCCTGAACACCGGCTCCATCTCCAGCGACACCGTGGGCGAGCGGGGCAGCCGCATCGGCGGCCTCATCGGCGGTGTGGATTACGTGAACAACAGCGGTACCCTGCGACTGGAGGACTGCCTGAACGCAGGGCCCGTCAAGGGTCAGACCACCTCCCACGCCGGCTCCGTGATCGGCACCATCGGCGGCTCGGGCCTGCAGATCACCGTGCAGGACGTGTACGCCACGGCGGAGAGCGCGGAGCGCTATTACGGCTGGAGCGACAACGACGTGATCGGCATGGTGCGCCTGCTGAATTCGGAAACGGTGAAGGGCCCGGCGTGGTATCAGTGGAGCACGCTGGACTTCAAGACGTACTGGGCCGCCACGGAGGACGGCGTGCCGGCGCTCAAGACCTTTGCGCCCGCCGAGTCCGACGTCACGGGGCTGGAAAAGGCGTATGACATCAGCTGGTACAACGATTCGCTCAGCGAGTTTGAACTGACCACGAGGGAGCAGCTGATCGGCCTTTCCATCCTTTCCCAGACCAATACCTTTGAGGGCAAGACCATCCTGCTGGGCGCCGACATCGTGATGAACGAGGGCACCAGCGAGGAATGGCTGAAAAAAACGCCGGATTACATCTGGACGCCTATCGGCAGCACCATCGGCTCGGCGGCGCCCTTCAGCGGCACCTTTGACGGGCAGGGTCATACCATCAGCGGCCTGTATGCAAGAACTGCGGACAAGGGGCTCGCCCTGTTCCGCTCCATCGGCGCCGGCAGCAAGATCCGGAATCTGAAGATCACCAATACCTATTTTGAATATATCGGCGACAACGAGACAACCGCAAATCTGGCCAGTGTGGCCGGGCGCTGCTACGGCAATCTGGACACCGTTTTCAGCGACGCCACGCTGGTGAGCTCCGGCCTTGCCAACGGCGGTATGACCGGCCAGATCTTTACCAGCGGCTTCTGCACCATCAGCAACTGCTGGTATGACGGCGACCTGACCATGACCGGCAACAGCGAGCGCGGCGGCCGCTTCGGCGGCGGCATCGTGGGGCGCATCGAAAGCGGCCAGACCACGATCCAGCACTGCCTGTTCAGCGGCAGCATCTCCAGTGAGGCCCAAAAAACCGGCGTGCACATCGGCGGCTTCGTGGGTTATGTCCGCTATGCACGGGAAAACGAGGGCGTGCGCCTGAACATCACGGACTCCCTGATGTCCGGCACGGTGGATTCGGTGTACGTCAGCTGCGTGGCCTCTGCCGTGGGGCGCGTGTTTGAGCAGGTGACGGCCACACTGACGGAGACCTACGTCGTGGATGACAACAGCCATATCACCACGGACGCCGGCGCTTCCAAGGCGCCCGTCATCAGCCGCGTCGATCCGGGCGGCACCTTCCTCGGCGGCTGCATCGTCAAGCCGAAGGAGCAGCTGACCGGCTACAACGGCTATATCTGGACGATCCTGGACTTTGACCGGTACTGGACGGTCGTTCCGGAGGAGGACGGACACCCGGCCGGTACGCCGGTGCTGAAGAGCTTTGCCGCGTCCGCGCCCTCCCTTGACGGCGTGGCCCGCATGATCGACGTTTCGTGGTACGACGCGGACAAGACCAGCTACACCATCACCGACAGGACCCAGCTCTACGGTCTGGCGGAGCTTTCCGGCGGCGCCACCAGTTTTGCCGGCAAGACCGTGTATCTGGGCGCGGACATCGCCGTGAACGGCGGCGATGCCTCCAGCTGGAAAGATCAATCCCCTGCCAACGTGTGGCAGCCCATCGGCGCCGGTCTTACCGACGCGCAGGGCTTCGACGGCATCCTTGACGGTCAGGGCCATACGGTGAGCGGCCTGTATTACAAGAGCGACACGGCGGGCATCGGCTTGTTCCGCAATCTGGGCCCGGACGGCGTCGTCAGGAATCTGAAGGTCACCAACAGCTACTTTGAATACACCGGCAAGGATCGTACCACCGCTGCCGCCGGCGGCGTTGTGGGGCGCAGCTACGGCGATATCTACACTGTGTACAGCAGCGCCATTGTCCGCAGCACGGGCCTTGGCAACGGCGGCATCGTGGGTCAGATCTACGGTGACGACAGCACCACGGTCAGCAACTGCTGGTTCGACGGCACGGTGGCCATGCTCGGCTCCCACGCCGACGCCGGTCAGCACGGCGGCGGCATCGCGGGCAGGATCGAGCGGGGCAGCATCACCATCGCCCATTGCCTGTCCTCGGGCGTGGTGTCCTGCGAGGCGGATAAGACCGGCCTTCACGCCGGCGGCCTGCTGGGCTATATCCGCTATGAAAAAGAGAACGACGGCACCAGCCTGTACATCACCGACAGCCTTGTCACGGGCAAGGTGCAGATCATCTGGAACAGCTGCGCGGGCGCCGTGGTGGGCAGAGTCTTCAAGGACGTGACCGCCACCATCGAAAACACCTACGCGCTGAAGGAGACCTGCGAGATCACGCGGGACGGGAAGGTCACCTACGGCTCCACCGTGGGCTTCCCGGAGGGAACCATCGACGGCGGCGCCATCATCAAGCACGAGCGGCAGATGGTGGGCGACAACGGATACGTTTTCAGCCAGCTGAATTTTGACGATTACTGGACGGTGGTACCCGGCGGCACGCCTGTGCTGCAGAGCTTTGCAGAGTCCACGCCCTCCGTGGCGGGTCTGAAGCGGCGGGTGGACATCAGCTGGTACGACCCCGACAAGACCAGCTACACCATCAACACCATCGAGCAGCTGTACGGCCTTGCGGACGTGATCAGCGGCATCGACAACATGGAGGGCAAGACGGTCCGTCTCGGCGCGGATATCACCGATAACGCGGGCACCGTTGACGAGTGGAAGGCCAAGGACTTTGCCGGGCTGAACGTCTGGGAGCCCTTCGGCACGGGCGCCCTTCCGTTCCGCGGCAACTTTGACGGACAGGGCCACACCATCTCCGGCCTTTACATGACCGGCGACGGGTTCCAGGCGCTGTTCGGACGGGCGTATGCCAAGAACATCACCCTCCGGGATTTCACCCTGAGGAATACCTACATCAAGAGCACCGGCCCCAACAACGCCAGCGTGGTCAGCGTATTCCGCGGCAATCTGGAGCGGATCTACAGCGACGCCGAGATCGTGGTGGAGGGCCCGAAGACCACGGCGCGCTACGCCACCGGCGGCATGATCGGCTACATCGAGGCGGAAGATACGCGGCTTTCGGAATGCTGGTTCGACGGTTCCATCACCTCCAACGGGCAGGCGATGGGCGGACTGTACGGCGTGCAGTACAACACGCAGGTGACCACGGTGGAGAACTGCCTCGTCACGGGCAAGCTCTCCTGCGCCACCACGCTGCCCAACCAGGTGCTGGGCGGCTTCGGCGGCAGCATCCACGGCAACTGGGTGGGCTCCAACCTTGCCCCCCGGCTGATCGTCAAGAGCAGCGTGTTTGCCGGAAGCATTGAAACGGCGGCTGAGGGCGCCAACATGGCGGGCCTCTTCCTCGGCCAGATCAGCACCAAGAACCCGGAGGGCGGCGTTTGGATCACCGACAGCTATGCCGCTCCCTGCGGCAACTGGAATCTGATCGGCTGGCAGGCAGAATCTGCTGTCGTTACAGATGACGGCGGCGCCACCAAGTACACCGGCAGCTGCGCCGGAATGAACGCAGCCCACAGAAGAGCGTATTCCGAGATCACGGTGCTCAACAAGCAGCTTGGCCTGAGCAGCGAGGTCTGGTGTGACGTGGACGCGGGCGCCGTGCTGCTGGCCTTTGCAGGCGGTCTGCCGCGCACGGTGGACACCTCGTGGTACGACAGCAGCAAGACCACCTACACGCTGACCACCAAGGAACAGCTCCTGGGCATGGCGCGGTTGAATGATGCACAGGACGGCGTTTTCACCGGCAAGACCATCCTGCTGGGCGCGGACATCGCGCTCAACGAGGGCACGGTGGAGGAGTGGAAGGCCAACGATTTTGCCGGTCTCACCGTGTGGACGCCGGTGGGCATGACAAATGCCTTCCGCGGCACCTTCGACGGGCAGGGTCACACCATCTCCGGCGTGTACGTGAACAACAATGGCCGGACGGGACTCTTTGCCAACGCCTATGACGGCGCGATCCGGAACCTGCGCCTGACCAACTCCTACATTAAAAATACCACGGCCATCAACGGCAGCATCGTGGGCAACTTCCGCGGCACGCTGGAGAAGATCTACAGCGATGCTGAGATCGAAGTGACCATGCCCGCTGCTGGGCAGGACGGCTACACCGGCGGCATCGTGGGACGTATCGCCGGCGAGGCGACGGTTTCCCAGTGCTGGTACGCCGGCACTCTGACCACCAACGGCAAGGCCATCGGCGGTGTTGCAGGTGCATTCTATAACGAGAACGGCACCCTGACCATCGAAAACTGCCTCATGACCGGCACACTGAACAGCCGTGTGGATGCGGCCAACCACAACCAGGCCATGGGCGGCATCCTCGGCGGTGTGATCGGCGTCAGCGGC
This sequence comes from Oscillospiraceae bacterium, assembly GCA_017455225.1. Next base: position 1,733 of record JAFTBL010000185.1, on the reverse strand, counting down.
GAGGCGAAGGCCAACGTGATCACCAGCGTCTTCTCCGGCACGCTGAATACGGCGGACGCCGGCGCCAACATGGTGGGCTTCCTGGTGGGCGTTGTCAACGGCAGCGACCTTACGAGAGGCCTGTGGCTGACCAACAGCTGCGGCACGGGCTCCGGCAAGGGCGCGGGCCCCATCGGCTATCAGCTGGGCGGCATGGTGACCGACGACAACGGCGCCACCAAGTACACCGGCAGCTGCGTGGCCTTGACCTCCAAATACGCCAAGACGCCCACCGAGATCACGGTCTTCAACGACAAGCTGGGGCTGAATCCCGCCATCTGGTGCGACGTGGATACGGGCGCCGTGCTGACCGCCTTTGCGGACGGCCTGCCCCGGACGGTGGATCTCTCCTGGTACGACAAGGATCAGACCACCTACACGCTGACCAGCAAGGAGCAGTTTTTGGGCATGGCGCGGCTGAACGACGCGCAAAACGGCGTCTTCAACGGCAAGACCATCCTGCTGGACGCCGACATCACCCTCAACGAGGGCACGGTGGAGGAGTGGAAGGCCAGCGGCTTTGCCGGGCTCACCCAGTGGACGCCCATGGGCGCCACTAACGCCTTCCGCGGCACCTTTGACGGACAGGGCCACACCATTTCCGGCCTGTACGCCAGCGGCAGCGGACGAATGGCGCTGTTTGCCAACGCCTATGACGCCACCATCCGCAACCTGCGGCTGACCAACTCGTTCATTGCCAGCAATACCGGCATCAACGGCAGCATCGTGGGCAATTTCCGCGGCACCGTGGAAAAGGTATACAGCAACGCCGTGATCGAGGTGACGGGCGCTGCCACCTCCGGCAATGCCGCGGCGTATGCCACCGGCGGCATGGTGGGTCGGATCGACAGCAGCGAAACGACCTTCGACCAGTGCTGGTTTGACGGCAGCATCGCGGTCAACGGCACCCGCGTGGGCGGCATCGTGGGCGAGCACTTCGGCAACGGTGTGGTGCTGAACATCAACAACTGTCTGGTTTCCGGCGACATCACCACCACCGTGCAGCAGCAGAACGGCTGTGCCGGCGGCTTCCTGGGGCAGATCTGGAGCAGCAACACCTCCTCCGCGCCCCGGGTGAACATCACCGGCAGCGTCTTCACCGGCACGGTGACCCACGAATTCACCAACGGCAACATGGTTGGTCTGGCAGTAGGCGGCGTCAGCGCTACCAGCGCCACAGGCGGCGCATGGCTGAAGGACAGCTATTTCGCCCCGTCCGGCAAGTGGAACGTGGTGGGCTGGCAGGCCAACTCCGCCACGGTGACCGACGACGGCGGCACCACCAAATACACCGGCAGCTGCACCGCGCTGACCGGCAAATACGTCAAGCCCCTTGCCGAGCTCACGGTATCCGGGATCGGTCTGGACGGGTCGATCTGGAAGGATTCCGATCACGGCCCCGTGCTGACCGCGCTTGACAAATGACCCAAAGGGCGGAACACCGCCTGCTTGAAAAGGATGGAGAAACGATGAGGCAACACGTAAAAAAAGCTACAGGGGTACTGATTGCTCTGTTGCTGGCGGCGCTGCTGCTTCCGGGCGCTCTCGTGCGCGCGGAGGCGTCGGAGCTGGACGAGGGTGTTCTGAACACGAAGGTGCAGACCACCACCGGTGTCATCACCAGTACGAAGGTTGCGCAGTACCAAGGCAAGTACGTGATGCGGTTCGTTTCCTCGGTGGGCGATCCGGAGCTG
>JAFTBL010000184.1 GCA_017455225.1 Oscillospiraceae bacterium | reverse complement strand
TCCAGCGCCTGGTGGGACGCCTCCACCACCGCAGCGGTGTCCACCGCGGCGTCCGGCTCGTCCGATTTGCGCAGATAGCCCAGATATTCGATGTTCCCCTCCGGCCCGCGAATGGGAGAATAAGTAATACCAAGCAGTGTAAAGTGATTATCCTTTACAGCATGAAGGAAGGCGTCCAGCACCTCGCGGTGCACGGCGGGATCCCGCACGACGCCTTTTTTGCCCACCTTCTCCTTCCCCGCCTCAAACTGGGGCTTCACAAGGCAGACCATTTCGCCGCCGTCTTTCAAAAGAGGATACACAGCGGGCAAAATGAGCCGCAGGGAGATGAAGGAAACGTCCACCGAGGCAAAGTCCAGCTCATCCGGGATCTGCCGGGCGGTAAGATACCGGGCGTTGGTGCGCTCCAGACACACCACGCGCTCATCGCTGCGCAGCTTCCAGTCCAGCTGCCCGTAGCCCACGTCCACGGCGTAGACACGGCGGGCGCCGTTTTGCAGCATGCAGTCGGTGAAGCCGCCGGTAGAGGCGCCGATATCGGCGCAGGTCTTCCCCTCCAAGGTCACCGGCCATGTACGCATGGCCTTTTCCAGCTTCCAGCCGCCCCGGCTGACGTAGGGCATGTCCTGCCCGCGGATCTCAATTTTGGCGTCGGGCGAGACCGCCATACCGGGCTTGTCCATCCGTCGGCCGTCCACAAAGACGCTGCCGGACATGATCACCGCCTGTGCCCTTTGCCGGGAGGAAAAACCGCCCTGCTCCGTCACCAGAACGTCCAAGCGAACCTTGCTCATTGCAGCGCCTCCTCCACCTGCCGGGCGAGGGATGGGCCGTCCAGCCCGGCCTGCTGCCGCAGCAGGGATACGGAGCCGTGACCCGGCACCTTGCCGCCAAGATCGGCGGTCAGATAATGCTCCGGTACGCAGCCACGCCGGGCCAGCGCCGCGCCCAGCCGCTCTCCTGTGCCGCCTGCGTGCATGCACTCCTCCGCCACCAGCAAGAACCGGGCGTCACGCAGCAGAGTGAAAAGAGCATCATCCGCCAGCGGGGCGATCTGTGTCAAGGCAATAACGCCGGCGGAGATCCCCTTCTTCGCCAGCAGCTCCGATGCGGATAAGGCGCTTTGCAGCATCGGCCCGTAGGACAGGATATAGCCGTCTTGTCCGGGACGGAGGATCGACCACGGGTCGTCGCTTTCGATGTTCACCTGCTCGCCGCCGCGGGGAAAGCGGACGGCCACGGGGCCCTCGCACTCCAGCACCGCGCGGCGCAGCATCACGCGCATCTGGCGGAAATCGGCGGGGCACAGCACGGTCATGCCGGGAACCAGCGCAAGATACCCGGGGTCAAAGCAGCCGTGGTGCGTTTCCCCGTCCGCCCCCACCAGACCGGCGCGATCCACTGCCAGCACCACGTGGAGCCGCTGTAGGGACACATCGTGCAGCAGCTGGTCAAAGCCGCGCTGCAAAAAGCTGGAATAGACGGCAAACACGGGCACGGCGCCTGCCTTTGCCATCCCCGCCGCCATGGCCACGGCGTGCTCCTCAGCGATGCCTACGTCGAAAAAGCGGTTCGGATATTGCGTGGCAAAGCGATCCAGCCCCGTGCCGGAGCGCATGGCGGCGGTCACGGCGCAGACGCGGGGCTCCTCTTCGGCGAGCGCACAGAGCGTTTCGCCGAACACGTCGGAATAGGTCGTCTCCGCCGGGTGCAGAGGCTGCCCTGTGGCGGCGTCGAAGGCTGACACGCCGTGAAACCGCCCGGGGTCGCGCTCAGCCGGCTCGTACCCCTTGCCCTTGACCGTATGCACGTGCACCACGATGGGGCCGGCCATACCCTTTGCCAGCTCCAGCGTCTGGATCAGCTTCTCCGTGTCGTGGCCGTCCACCGGCCCCAGATAGGAAAAGCCCATATGCTCGAACATGGTGCTGCCCGGCAGGATGCTCTCCTTCAGCGCCAGCTTGACGGAATGCCCCAGACGGCGCAGCTTCTTGCCGGCGCCGCTGGCGTCCAGCCGGCGGCGATAGCGTTCCTTGAAGGCGTTGTAGCTGGGTCGGGTGCGCAGATCCGCCAGATAGCCGGACAGACCGCCCACGCTGCGCCCAATGGACATGCCGTTGTCGTTGAGGATCACGATCAGGTGTTCCCCGGAGGCGCCGGCGTCGTTCATCGCCTCCAGATTCATGCCGCCGCCGAACGCGGCGTCACCCAGCAGGGCCAGCACGTGGTAGTCCTTCCCTGCCAGCGTGCGGGCGCGGGCCATGCCCAGCGCCACGGACACGGCGGTGGAGGCGTGCCCCGCCACAAAGGCGTCGTGCACGCTCTCACAGGGCTTGGGAAAGCCGGAAAGCCCCCCTGCCTGCCGCAGGGTGGAGAATTGCTCCCGTCTCCCGGTCAGCAGCTTATGGGGGTAGCACTGGTGCCCCACGTCGAACACCAGCCGGTCGTTTGCCGTATCGAATACCCGGTGGATGGCCACCGTCAGCTCCACCACGCCCAGATTGGAGGCAAGGTGGCCGCCGGTGCGGGACACCGTGTCCACCAGCGCGCGCCGCAGCTCACCGCACAGCTGGGGAAGCTGGGCGGCGTCCAGAGCTTTGACGTCAGCAGGAGAATTGATATGATCCAACAGCAAGATGATCCATCCTCATTTCAGCGATAAATATGCAGCGCACACAGCAGCCGCGCCACACGGTGCACGACCCTCGTGCAGTCGTTGATGGCCACCGACTTGCCCAGCGCCTTCCCGCCGATCGTCACGCCGGAAATCAGCGCGGTGATGGCGATGGAAATCAGAACGGTGCGGGTGTGCAGGCTGTTCTGCAGTTCGGCGACGATGACGGCGGCTGTGGAGCCGCTGACGATGCCGCAGATATCACCCACCACGTCGTTGCAGAAGGAGCTGACGCGGCTGGCGTTGTTGAGAAGGCGGATCGCCTCCTTGCCACCCTTTTCCTTATGAGCCGCCATGGAGTGGAACGGGCGGGGATCGGCAGCGGTGACCGCCACGCCGATCATATCAAACACGATACCCAGCGCGATGAAAGCCAGCAGCACAAGACCCGCCACCACGTAGCCCGTGCCTGAGAGCGCCGTGGCGGAGAGAAAGCTCAGCACGGCGGACAAGGACACGGACATCAAAAAAACGCGCAGGACCCAACGGCTTCCGTCGGGACGTTTTTTGTTCTTCTCAGTCAAGTCGATCCCTCACTAAAAAGTACTGAACAGGGCAGCGTCGAAAGTAAATCTTACGGCTTAGGTACGGGTTGGCTTTCCCCGCGGCGTACCTGTCGTTGCCGATCAGGCGGTTTCCCATTGAACGCCGTGCCGCGCTGTTACCGGTGCGCGGTACCCGACTGCCACTTAGTCCGCACTGCAATCCTTTCGATGCCCCCTTGTGGGACAGCCTAGGTGATTTCCACCGCAGTCAGACCGTTTCTTATCCTCTTTTGCAGGCATGGTTTCAAGGGAATAGCGCGTTTTCCCTGGCCGGGGAGGCAGCGCGTAAGCTCCCCTATCCACCAGACCCACGCAAGGCAGGCTACTCTGCACACAGCGTTAGGGCGGCATGGCGCCGCTTTAGCACCGCATTGCAGGTTTCAAATCATCTGCCTCGTACAGAAGTCGCTTGACCACGCGGGAGTACGCTCCTGCACAACAGCAGGTCTCCACAGACGCAGGGTCGGGTCCCCCATGCCATTGGGGGGCGCCCTACGTCCGCAGGCAACGGACATAGCCGTGCCTCCCTCCAGCACCCACCCCAAACTGGGCGTAAGAAGCAGGCACCAGAGGTTTCAC
>JAFTBL010000013.1 GCA_017455225.1 Oscillospiraceae bacterium | reverse complement strand
GACAGATGCGCCACGGGGCTCAGGTCCATGACCTCCTGCACGTTGCCCTCGCACAGCATGGCAAAGCCGGTCTGGCGGCAGGCCATCACGTCGGAGTGGTCGCCGAAAATGTTCAGCGCGTGGGTGGACACGGTACGGGCGGACACGTGGAACACGCAGGGAAGCTGCTCCGCCGCGATCTTGTACATATTGGGGATCATCAGCAGCAGACCCTGCGAGGCGGTGTAGGTGGTGGTCAGGGCGCCGGCGCCGAGAGAGCCGTGCACCGTGCCGGCCGCGCCGGCCTCAGACTGCATTTCCACCACCTTGACGCGGGTGCCGAAGATGTTCTTCAGGCCGTTGGCGCTCCACTGGTCGACCAGATCGGCCATGGGGCTGGACGGCGTGATGGGGTAGATGGCGGCCACCTCCGAGAACGCATAGCTGACGTGGGCAGCGGCGTTGTTGCCATCCATGGACTTCATTTTTCTTGCCATGAACATGTTCCTCCTTACTTTCCTCAAACCCGCCTCCGGGCGGTAATTTTACAAATAATATGGTATCACAAATGTACTCCGGTGTAAACGGCTTTTTTCGCCCTTGGCATGTTTTTTGATGGATTTTTTTTGCTTTGCACAAATTTTCTCACACCGCCGCGCCCTGCCGCCGCCTTTTTTTGCAAAACCATTTCCAAGGCGGCTTTTTTGTGGTATGATGTGGATGAGTTTTGAGGAAAAGGAGGCGGCGCGGATGGTGGTATCGGTGCGCTCGCTGGGGCTGGGCGGCATCAGCGGCTACGAGGTGAGCGTGGAGTGCTTCCTCTCCGGCGGACTGCCCGCCTTTGACGTGGTGGGGCTGCCGGACGCCGCCGTGCGGGAATCCCGGGAACGGGTGCGGGCGGCAGTGAAGAACTGCGGAGCCAAGTTCCCCGTCAGCCGGATCACGGTGAATCTGGCGCCGGCGCGAGTGCGCAAGGAGGGTACGCTGTACGACCTGCCCATCTGTCTGGGGCTGCTGACTGCCGCCGGCGAGCTGCCGGCTCTGCCGGCGGACGCGGCGTTTATCGGCGAGCTGAGCCTGACGGGTACGCTGCGCAGTGTGACAGGCGTGCTGCCCATGGCGCTTTATGCTGCCCGCAGCGGCATCCGCACGCTGTATGTGCCGGCGGGGAACGCCGCCGAGGCCACGCTGGCCGAGGGGCTGACCGTGTACGGCGTGGAGGACACGGCACAGCTGGTGCGCCACCTGCGGGGCGAGGAGACCATGACCCCTGCGCCGCCGTGGAAGCCCTCCGCCGAGACCCGCTCGCTGCCGGATTTTGCCGACGTGATGGGGCAGGAGAACGTGAAGCGGGCGCTGGAGATCGCCGCCGCCGGCGGCCACAACGTGCTGCTGATCGGCTCACCCGGCTCCGGCAAGTCCATGCTGGCCCGGCGGCTGCCCTCCGTTTTGCCGGACATGACCCACGAGGAATCTATGCAGACCACGGAGATCTATTCCGTGGCGGGGCTGACGGAGGCAGACTCGCCGCTGGTGCGGCACCGGCCCTTCCGTTCGCCCCATCACACCGCCTCGCCGGTCTCTCTCACCGGCGGCGGCACCGTGCCCCGGCCGGGAGAGATCTCGCTGGCGCACAACGGAGTGCTGTTTCTGGACGAGCTGCCGGAGTTCGATAAATCCGCACTGGAAACGCTGCGTCAGCCGCTGGAGGACGGCGTGGTGACCATTACCCGCGCCTCCGGATCGTTGACGCTGCCCAGCCGCTTCATGCTGGTGTGCGCCATGAACCCCTGCCGCTGCGGCTGGTACGGACACCCCTCCGGGCGGTGCACCTGCTCGCGTCAGCAGGTGGAGCAGTATATGCGCCGCATCTCGGGCCCCTTGCTGGATCGCATCGATATGCACGTGGAGGTGCCCAGCGTGGAATACGAGGCCATGCGCCGCCGGGAGCAGCCGGAGAGCTCGCAGGAGATCCGGCGGCGGGTGAACGCCGCCCGGGAGCTGCAAAAGGCCCGGTTTGCCGGCACCGACGTCAGCTGCAACGCCTTTATGACCCCACCCATGGTGGGACAATTCTGCCGGCTGGACGAGGCAGGGGAGAAGCTGATGAAGGGCGCCTTTGACCGGCTGGGGCTGACCGGCCGGAGCCACGACCGCATTTTGCGCATGGCCCGCACCATCGCGGATCTGGACGGCGGGGGCGACATCACCGCCGCCCATCTGGCCGAGGCCATACAGTACCGCAGCAACAATATCTTGAAATGAGGAGAACACCATGCACGAGATCATTTTGTGCAAACTGGGCGAGGTGGTTTTGAAGGGCTTGAACCGCCATAGCTTCGAGACCCGGCTCATGAGCAATATCCGCCGCCGCACCGCCCGGTTTGGCAGGTTCCGCATCTACTCCCGGCAGAGCACCATTTACGTGGAGCCGATGGAGGACGGGTGCGACGTGTCCGGCGTTTACGACGCCTGCAAGCAGGTGTTCGGCGTGATCGCCGTGGCTCGGGCCACCCCCTGTGAAAAAAGCAAGGAGGCCATTCTGGAAACGGCCAGGATCTATCTGGGCGACGCGCTGCGTGCCGCCGCCTCCTTCAAGGTGGAGACCAAGCGCTCGGACAAGACGTTCCCCATGGGCTCCATCCAGCTGAGCCAGTGGGTGGGCGGCAACCTGCACGACGCCTTCCCCCACCTGAAGGTGGACGTGCACCACCCGGAGCTGACGGTGCACGTGGAGATCCGGGAGGACGCGGCGTACGTGCATACCAGCGCCGAAAGCGCCGCCGGCGGGCTGCCGGTGGGCATGGGCGGCGTGGCGGTGAGCCTGCTGTCCGGCGGCATCGACTCGCCGGTGTCCTCGTGGATGATGGCCAAGCGGGGCGTGCAGCTGGAGATGATCCATTTTGCCTCGCCGCCCTATACCTCTCAGCTGGCGCGGGACAAGGTGCTGCAGCTGGCGCGGGAGCTGACCCCATGGACGGGGCGGCTGAGCGTGCACATCGTCCCCTTCACCGAGATCCAGGAGGAGATCCGCCGCCAGTGCCCGGAGGAGTATTTCACGCTGATCATGCGCCGGTTCATGATGCGTCTTGCCGACGCGCTGGCCCGGGAGATGAACTGCCGGGCGCTGATCACCGGCGAATGTCTGGGGCAGGTGGCCAGCCAGACCATGGACGCCCTGCGGGTCAGCGAGGACGTGACCGAGCTGCCCGTGCTGCGGCCGCTGATCGGCATGGACAAGGAGGAGATCGTGCGCCTTGCCCGGCGGATCGGCACCTTCGACACGTCCATCCTGCCCTATGAGGACTGCTGTACCGTGTTCACCCCCCGCCACCCCAAGACCCACCCCCGTGTGGAGGAGGTGCGCGAGCTGGAGCAGGTGCTGGATATCGACGGACTTTGCCAGCGGGCACTGACCGGCCGCGAGATCGTGAAGGTGCGCCCGTGAGCGGCCACGTGGAGGAGATGGTGCTGGCGCTGCTACGGGAGAAGGGCTTGACCTTTTCCGCCGCCGAAAGCTGCACCGGCGGGCTGATCGCCAAGCGATTTACCGATTTACCCGGCGCCAGCGCCGTGTTTACGGGCGGCGTGGTGTCCTACACCAACGCTGTGAAGGCGGGGGTGCTGGGCGTGGCGCCGGCGCTTCTGGAGGAGTACGGCGCCGTATCCGCTCCGGTGGCGCAGGCCATGGCGGAGGGAGTACGGCGCATTACCGGCAGTGACGCGGCGGTGTCCGCCACCGGCGTGGCCGGGCCGGACAGCGACGAGAGGAGCAACCCGGTGGGCCTTGTATATCTGGGCTATGCGGACAAACGGGGCGCCGTGGCGGTAAAGTGTCGCTTTTCCGGCACCCGCGAGGATATCCGCGCCGCCGCCGCCGACAGAGCGTTCGCCCTGCTGGCGGAACATCTATCCGGAGAGGAGCTTTGACCATGGCAAAAAATACCTACGATCCCACGGATCTTGCCCGCCGGGAGGCAGCCATCCGCAAGGCGAAGGGCAACCCGAACAAAAACGTGCACCGCAAGAAGAACAATTCCAACTACGGCGGCGGCGACGCGCTGGCGAAAAAGACCGCCGCCCGGGAGGCGCAGGCCGCCAAGAGCAAGCAGCCGCCTCTTCCCCGGGGCACCAAGATCGCGCTGTGGTCGCTGATCGGCGCGCTGCTGGCGGTGGTCGTGCTGAACTATGCGGTGTTCAGGGACAACGCCGTGATGCAGCACGTCATGCTGCTGCTGGTGGGGCTTTTGTGCTGTATGCTGGCCTACATCAACTATTTCGTGCGTAAGCTGCGGGGCATCCACACGGTGCTGGCCGCCGTGCTGGCGGTCATGGGCGCAGTGTACGCGCTCTCCAGCGCCGCCGCGCTGCTGGAGCTTTTGCCGAAGTGATCCGCGGGAGCGGGAGAGGATGAACCGGCGGGGAGGCGAGGACGACGTTCAAGCGGATCTATCTGGAGATCACCAACACGTGCAATCTGCGCTGCGAGTTTTGCCCCGGAACGACCAGGCCTCCCGCCTTTATGACGGAGGAGACCTTCGACGCGCTGGCGCGGGCACTGCGGCCCTATGGGGAGTATCTCTATCTCCACGTGATGGGCGAGCCGCTGCTGCACCCGGCGCTGCCGGCGCTGGTGCGCCGGGCGGCGGAGCTGGGGTTTCGCGTGTGTCTGACCACCAACGGCACGCTGCTGCCCCGGCGGAGGGATGAGCTGGCCGCGCTGCCGGGACTGCACAAGCTCAGCGTGTCGCTCCACAGCTTTGAGGGCAGCGGCGGCGCCGATCTGCCCGGGTATCTGGACGGCGTGCTGGAGGCATGCCTTCCGCTGGCGAAAAAAGGTGTTTTATGCGCGCTGCGGCTGTGGAACGGCGGCGGGGCGGAGGCGCGCAACGGCGAGATCGAGGCGCATCTTTCCCGCCGGCTGGGGACGGACGTTCCCTCGCTGCCCCGGGACCGGCGGGGCAACCGCACGCTGGCACCCAACCTTTTTCTGGAGCCGGGGGAGCGATTCGACTGGCCCGACCCGGCCGCGCCGGAGCAGGGCACGCAGTTTTGCCACGGGCTGCGGGAGCAGATCGCCGTTTTGTGCGACGGCACGGTGGTACCCTGCTGTCTGGACGGAGAGGGGCGGCTGGCGCTGGGCAACCTGCTGATCCGGCCGCTGGAGGAGATTATACGTTCGCCCCGGGCGCAGGCCATGCGCCGGGGCTTTGAAACGCGGCAGCCGGCGGAGGAGCTGTGCCGCCGGTGCGGGTACGCCGCCAGATTCAACCGATGAGGAGGATGACACATGGACGAGAGAAATCGAGTTTCACCGCCGGATAAGTATTTGACCAAGCTGCTGGATCTGCCGCTGACAGATGCGGCGGAGAAGATCGTCCATGCCGTGGAGGAGGGCAGCTTTTCCGGCGAGCTGCTGGACGACTATACGGTGCCCTGCGGCGGAGGCTGTGTGCGGGTGCTGGTGTTTGAAAAGTGGTACTACCGGGTGAGCAACCGGCTCCTTTTGACGGTGACGTTGGATGACGTGACCGGTCAGACCCGGTGTCACGTGGCAGCCGGCGGCGGTGGGGAGAGCGTGTTCTGGAAATTCGACTGGTTTGCCGGAGACGACTTTGCCGACGTGGTGTGGAATGCGCTGGCGCCCTATGTGCGCCATGGATAAGGAGGCGCAGGCGCTGACCCGGCTGGCCGGGCCGCTTTTGGCGTGGTACGATGAAAACCGGCGGGAGCTGCCGTGGCGGCAGAACGTGTCCGCCTACCGCACATGGGTTTCAGAGATCATGCTGCAGCAAACTCGCGTGGCGGCGGCCGCTCCTTATTTTGCCCGATTCATGGAAGCGTTCCCCACGGTGGAGTCGCTGGCGGCGGCGGACACGGACGCCGTGCTGAAGCTGTGGGAAGGGCTGGGCTATTACAGCCGTGCCCGGAACCTGCAAAAGGCCGCCCGGATCGTGACGGAGCGGTACGGCGGGCGGTTTCCCCAAACGTATGAGGAGCTGATCGCCCTGCCCGGCATCGGGGATTACACGGCGGGCGCCATCCTGTCCATCGCCTTCGGACAGCGCGTTCCGGCGGTGGACGGCAACGTGCTGCGTCTGGCGGCGCGGATCAGCGGCAGCGAGCGGGACGTGCTGGACGGAAAAAACCGGGCGGTCTTTCGCCGCTGGATGGCGGAGAGCATGCCCGATACCCGGCCGGGAGAGTACAATCAGGCGCTGATGGATCTGGGGGCGCTGGTGTGTCTGCCGGGGGGCGAGCCGCTGTGCGGCAGCTGCCCCGCCGGGGATTTCTGCCGGGCGCGGAAGCTGGGACGGCAGCGGGAGCTGCCGGTGCGGGCGAGGAAAAAGGACAAGCGGATCGAGAAGCTGACGGTGTTTTTGCTGCGGCGCGGCGACGGCGCCGTGGCCCTGCGGCAGCGGGACAAAACGGGCCTGCTGGCGATGCTGTGGGAGTATCCCCACGTGCCGGGCGCGCTGGACGAGGCGCAGGCGGCGGCACAGCTGGCCGCGTGGGGCGTGGCGCCCCGGCGGTGGGTCAAGCGGCTGACGGCGCGGCATGAATTCACCCACATCCGCTGGGAAATGACGGATTACGTGATCGAGACGGAGGGCGACGGAGCGGAGGACTGGCTCTGGGCGGACGCGGCGGCGCGACGCCGCTGCGCTGTGCCCTCGGCGTTTGAACGATTGACACGGGAGATCGGGGAGGAATAAGGAAATGGCTCAGCTCTATTTCAAATACGGCGCCATGGGCTCCAGCAAGAGCGCCAACGCGCTGATGGCCCGGTTCAACTACGAGGAGCGGGGGCAGGACACGCTGCTGGTGAAGCCCCAGCTGGACACCAGGGACGGCGACCACATGGTGCGCTCCCGCATCGGACTGACCCATCCCTGCGTGTACTTTCACGAGATGCGGGCCATGTCCGACGAGGAACTGAAGAAGTATGCCTGTATCATCGTGGACGAGGCGCAGTTCCTGACCCGGGAGGAGGTCTACTATCTGGTGCATCTGGTGGACGATTGCGACATCCCGGTGATCTGCTACGGCCTGCGGGCGGACTTCCGGGGCGAGCTGTTCCCCGGCAGCTACCACCTGCTGGTGCTGGCGGACAAGCTGGAGGAGGTCAAGACCATCTGCTGGTGCGGCAAGAAGGCGGCCTTCAACGCCCGGTTCGACAAGTCCGGCCGGGTGGTAAAGGAGGGTGCGCAGGTGGTGCTGGGCGCCAACGACCGGTACATCGGCCTGTGCCGCCGCCACTGGATGCGGGGCGATCTGGGGCCGGACTTCGACGTCAGCAAGCTATGATCTGCAACCTCTGTCCCCGCCGGTGCGGCGCGGAGCGCACGGAAAGCGCCGGCGGCGGAGTTTGCGGTATGCCCGCCATGCCGGTGCTGGCGCGGGCGGCGCTGCACCGCTGGGAGGAGCCGGTGCTTTCCGGCACCCGGGGCAGCGGCGCGGTGTTCTTTTCCGGCTGCACGCTGCGGTGCGTTTACTGCCAGAACGGGGACATCTCCGTCGGCGGGTTCGGGAAGACCGTGAGCGTGGAGCGGCTGAGGGAGATATTCCGGGAGCTGATAGCCCAAGGCGCCCACAATCTGAATTTGGTCACGCCCACGCACTTTACGCCGTGGATCCTGGAGGCGCTGGGACGGGGCGCGGACGTGCCGGTGGTGTGGAATTGCGGCGGCTATGAGCGCGTGGAAACGCTAAAAACGCTGCAAGGGCGGGTGGACGTATATCTGCCCGACCTCAAGTACGCCGACAGCGCGTTGAGCGCCCGGCTCTCCGCCGCGCCGGACTATTTTGAGACCGCCACCGCCGCCATCGAGGAGATGTTCGCCCGGACGGGGCCGTACGTCATCGAGAACGGCCTTTTGCGCCGCGGCGTGTTGATCCGCCATCTGGTGCTGCCGGGACAACTGGAAAATACGCGCCGCTGTATCGACTACGTGGCGCGCACATTCCGCCCCGGGCAGGTGCTCTTTTCCCTGATGAGCCAATATACGCCGCAAAAGGGCGCGGAAGGACTGCTGGCGCGGCACGTGACCGCCGGCGAATACCGCGCGGCGGTGGAATATATGCGCAACTGCGGCATAGAGGACGGCTTTACGCAACAGCGCACCGCGGCGCGGGAGGAATACACGCCGCCGTTTGATCTGACGGGGGTATAAAAATATCCGCACAAGAAAACCTCTTGTGCGGATATGCCGCGTGTCAGCGAGGCCAGTCCATATCCCTTCCAAGGTCAAGGATATAATCGGCGCTTACATGATAGTGGCGGCAAAACCGGATCAAGTATTCGATCGGCGGGGTGTTCCGACCTGTTTCATAGCGGGCGATCTGTACCTGATGATATCCGATCGCTTTTGCCAAATCTCTCTGCGACTCATCATGATCTACCCGAATATCTATCATTTTCTGTATCATGATCTATACACCTGCCTCTGTTGACAAGCGTATAACAAATATGTTATCTTTATTCTAACTGATAGCAAAGTTGTTATCAAAATGAAACGGAGGTATAAACATGAAAAAGTTGGTTTCTATTGTGCTTGCGGGGATTCTGCTTGCAAACCTCTGCGCCTGCAGTATCAGCGACATAAGAGAACGAAGAGCCCTGCGGGAACAACCTGACTCTTCTGTGGTGCAGACACAGCCGGATTCGGAGCCACAAGAAGAAGCAACGCCCGACCCCGCTCCTGCTGCGTCCGAAGAACCTGTCGTGCCATCTGGCGGTATACGGCAGGAATTTAAGGATCTGCTTGCATCATATGAGGCGTTTTTTGATGAATATGTGCTGTTTATGCAAGATTATTACCAAAACTCGTCGTCTTTGGAAATGCTGGTAAAGTATGCAGAATTTCTGTCGAAATACAGCGAGGCGATGGAGGCATTAGAGGAAATTGAGGAAGAGGATCTTTCCGATGAGGAAGAGATATATTACGCAGAAGTTATGCTGAGGATTTCTCAAAAGCTGTTGACTGTTGCTGAAAACTGATTGTGCGGAGAATGATTGCGGTCGTATAATAAAGCGGTCTGTGGAACACATTGTTCCACAGACCGCTCTTTTCAAGCTACACCACGCGGAAGTCGCCCCGGGCGGTTTTCTCCATGCGCTCCGCCTCGTCTTTCCCCATGGCCTCCAACAGCGCGCCGATGATTTGATTGGACACCAGAAAGCCCTGCGGCGTCAGGCGCCAGCCCTGCTCCGTGGGGACGGCCAGACCGTGGGCGGCAAACTGCTGCAAGCGCTCCTCCAGCGGGGCGAAGGGACGGCGGAAATCGTATTCCAGCCGCCGCCGGCTGACGCCCTCCGCCGTGCGCAGCGACAGCATCACGTACTCCTGCTGCCGCTCCAGCGGCGGGATCTCCGACGACTCGGACAGGCGCAGCTCCCCGGCGATATAGCCGTCCAGATCCTTCTCATAGGCGTAGCGCACGCCGCCGAAATCGGAGTGGGCGCCGGGGCCGAAGCCGGCGTATTCCTCCATGCGCCAATACTTCAGGTTGTGGCGGGACTCCCGGCCGGGCCTGGCAAAATTGGAGATCTCGTACTGGGCGTAGCCGGCCTGCGCCAGCATATCCACCGCCGCCAGATACATATCCGCCTGCTCATCGTCGCCCGGCAGGGTCAGTTCGCGGCGCTGCAGGAACAGGGGCGTGCCCTCCTCCAGCTTCAGGCCGTAGCAGCTGACGTGCTCCGGGGCGAGGGAGATGACCTTTTCCAGCGTTTCCTGCCACAGACCCAACGTCTGGTTGGGCAGGCCGTACATCAGATCGACGTTCACGTTGTCAAATCCGGCGCGGCGCAGGGCGGACACGGCGTGTGCCGCCTGCTGCCACGTGTGGATGCGGCCGATGGCGCGCAGGAGACCGTCATCCGCCGACTGCACGCCCAGCGACACCCGGTTGAACCCCGCCCGGCGCAGACGGCGCAGGGCTTTTTCGTCCTGCGCGCTGTCGGGGTTGGCCTCCAGCGTGATCTCCGCGTCCGGCGAGAGGCGGTAGCGGCGGCGGATGGTCCTGAGGATCTCCGTCAGCCGCTTTTGCCCCAGATAGCTGGGGGTGCCGCCGCCGAAATACACCGTGTCCACCGTGTGGGCGGCGGCCCGGGGCGCCACCTCGGTCAGATGGCGGCACAGCGCGGCGGTATAGCTGTCCATCTTCTCCTCGCTGCGGGGCAGGGAATAGAAGTCGCAGTAGGCGCACTTGGCGGCGCAGAAGGGGATGTGGACGTACAGACCCAGAGGGAGTTTTTCTTTCACGGGCGCACCTCCGGCGGCAGGATGGTCACCGCGTCGTTGAAGCAGTTGACCTTGCAGCTGCGGCAGCCGATGCACCGCCCGGCGTCCACCTCGTAAAGACCGTCGGGGCGCAGAACGATGCAGTCCATCACGCAGAACAGGGCGCAATAGCCGCACCCGGTGCAGCTGACGGGGTCGATATAGGCCAGCGGCTTCGGCTTGCGGCCGAAGGGATGCGCCGCGTCCGCCATGGGGATCACCTGCCTTTTGCTTGCTGTGGTCAAGTATATCGTTTTTTGCGCCGTTTTGCAAGGGGCGCATGGATCGGCGGGAGACGTGGCATACTGTGGGGAGAAAGGACGTGATTTCCATGAACATGTCGCCGCAGGAATATCAGGCGTATATCAAGGAAAAGCAGCGCCCCTCGCCGATCCTGAAGAACACGGCGCTGGCCTTCGTCACCGGCGGCGCCATCTGCGTGCTGGGGCAGGCGCTGCTGAACGGCTATCTGTCATTGGGACTGGAGCGGGAGGACGCCTCCGCCGCCGTGTCGGTGACGCTGGTGTTTTGCAGTGTGCTTTTGACGGCGCTGGGACTTTACCACCGGCTGGCCCGGTTCGCAGGCGCCGGCACGCTGGTGCCCATCACCGGCTTCGCCAACGCCGTGGCCTCCCCCGCCATCGACTTCCGGGCGGAGGGATTGGTGACCGGCACGGCGGTGAAGATGTTCACCATCGCCGGGCCGGTGATCCTGTACGGCACCGCCGCCAGCGCGGTGTACGGGCTGATTTTGGCGCTGCTGGGGTAGGGAGAATAAAAAGAAGGACGGTTTTACCAAACCGTCCTTCTTTTATATGGTGCCTTTAGGCGTGGGAAAAATCCCCCGGTTCTACCGGGGGAAGAAAAAGAGCTTTAGCATGAGAAAAACCTCCTATTGCGGTAAAATGGTAACGGTTTGGCGACCGCATTACCAAAAGCAATAGGAGGTTTTTATGCAGGTAAAGAAAGAAGAGCGGACAGAGATAAGAAGTACAGCGCACTCGAAATACAGATGCCAATACCACATCGTATTTGCGCCGAAATATCGGAGGAAAGTGGTATATGGGCAGCTGAAAAGAGACATAGGAGAAATATTGCGAACGCTGTGCAAACAAAAGAACGTAGAGATAATAGAAGCGGAAGCGTGCCCGGATCATATCCACATGCTGGTAAGTATCCCACCGTATTTGAGTGTAGCACAGTTTATGGGATTTCTCAAGGGAAAGAGCAGCCTAATGATATTTGACAGACATGCCAACCTGAAGTACAAGTATGGATCGAGGAATTTTTGGTGCAGAGGGTACTATGTGGATACTGTGGGACGCAATAAAAAGATCATAGCAGAATACATCCGAACGCAACTGGAAGAGGATTACGCTGCAGATCAAACGAGCATAAAAGAATATTTTGACCCGTTTACGGGTGACAAGAATAAGAAGGCATAAAAAGACAGCCGCTTGAAGCGGCTGCCTGAAATGGTAATGCGGTGTCAAACCTTCAGTGCCCCTTTTAGGGGCTACGTCCGTAATAGCCCCTTTTAGGGGCAAGTCAAACCACCAGTTTACTGGTGGTTATGATTG
>JAFTBL010000183.1 GCA_017455225.1 Oscillospiraceae bacterium | reverse complement strand
GTCGATGATCTCCTGATAGCCCACGGGGTCCAGGTACTTCAGGCTCAGGTCCTCCAACTCCCACTTCATCTTCTGCATGCCCAGACGGTGGGCGATGGGGGCGTAGATCTCCATGGTCTCAAAGGATTTCTGCTTCTGCTTCTCCGGCGTTTGATACTCCATGGTGCGCATGTTGTGCAGCCGGTCGGAGATCTTGACGAGGATCACCCGGATGTCCTTGGCCATGGCCATGAGCATCTTGCGCAGATTCTCCATCTGCTCCTCTTCCTTGGAGGTATAGTGGACGCGGGTCAGCTTGCTGACGCCCTCCACCAGATCCGCCACCGTGGGGGAAAAGATCCGGGCCACGTCCGCGTGGGTGGCGGAGGTGTCCTCGATGACGTCGTGCAGCAGAGCCGCCACGATGGACTCGCTGTCCAGATGCAGCTCCTCCGCCACGATCTGCGCCACCGCCAGCGGGTGGGTGATGAAGGGGGAGCCGTCCTTGCGCAGCTGCCCCTCATGGGCGGCGGCGGCAAAGTCGTAGGCGGCGCGGATCTGGGCGAAGTTGGCGCCCGGATTGTAGGCGCGGACGGTGTCCTCCAGATGCTGATACTGTTCCTGCAGCGTCATACGGCACGCCCCCCTTTCTGCTCCCCGGCCAGCGCCCTGCGCAGCCGCAGCAGCAACGGTGCGCTGTCCAGATCCACCTTTTTCCCGGCGGCGCACAGCCGCAGATATACGTCGTCGCCCTGTCGGCGCTGCTCCAGAAGCGTTTGCTCACGGAAGACCGAAAGGCACAGGGCCGTGCGCAGAAACGGCTCCGGCCCGCCCGGCGAGGCCGCCAGCGCCCGCAGCAGCGGCAGGCAGGGCGTTGTCAGGCCCTCCGGCGGCACGCGCCGCTCCAGCGCGCGCCACAGGCGCACGAATTGCTGCCGCTCCGGCAGAAGCCGCTCCGCCGCGCCCGGCGGGAGAGGCCGGCCGGACAAGAAGTCCTCCAGCAGAGCCAGCGCCTCCGCTTCCCGGGGCGTGGGGCACAGGGACGGGCGCAGATCCACCACCTGCAGCTGCACGGAGCGAAGGCCCCGGAATTCGTTGATCTGCACGTTGAACGCCACGTCCACCCGGCTGCCGGGGGCACAGCCGCAGCTTTCGGCGGTGGCGGAAAAGAAAATGCCGTCCAGCACTGTGCCGCCGGCGTTCAGCTGCAGCTTCAAGTGGCGGTTTTGCCCAACGTTCTGTGCACGCTCCAGCGTGACGCCGCTGAGGCAGAACACAGGGCGCTCGTTGCCGGAGCCGTAGGGCTCCAGCGCCTCCAGCGCCTCCGCCTCCGCCAGCGTCAGCTCCGCCGCATCCGGCAGCGCCACGTCCACATCCAGCGTGGAGATGGGCGTGTGATCGCCCCGATAGGCCCGGGCGCAGCGGTTCATCCGCTCCCGGAAGGCGGGGATGTTTTCCTCGGCAATGGTGAAGCCGGCCGCCAGCTCGTGGCCGCCGAAGTCCAGCAGCAGATCGCCACAGTCCTCCAGCGCGGCAAACAGGTTGAAGCCGCCCCAGCTGCGGCAGGAGCCCTTGCCCACGCCGCCGTTGAGGTGGATCATGAAGCTGGGACAGGAGAATTTTTCGCACAGACGGGAGGCCACGATGCCCACCACGCCCTGATGCCACGTGGCGGAGGACAGCACCAGCGCGCTGCGTTGACTCTCCGGCAGGGCGTCGATCATTTCCAGTGCCTGAGAGAAGATCTCCTGCTCCACCGCCTGCCGCTCCCGGTTCAGGGCACACAGCCGGCGGGCCAGCTCGCCGGCGCGGAGCGCGTCGGGGCACAGCAGCAGCTCTGCGGCGATGTCTGCCGCGCCCATCCGTCCGGCGGCGTTGATGCGGGGGCAGAGGATGTAGCCGATCTGGGTGGAGGTTATGGGCTTGCCGGCAAGCCCCGTTTCCTCCAGCAGGGCGTGGAGCCCCAGAAAGTCGGAGTGGCCGATGGCGTCCAGCCCGCGGGAGACAATAACGCGATTCTCTCCGGACATCTGCATCACGTCCGCCACCGTGCCGATGGCGCACAGGGTGCAGTAGCGGGAAAAGAGCGCCTCCTCCCTGTCTGGGCCGCCCAGCGCCAGCACCAGCTTCAGCGCCACGCCGCAGCCGGCCAGATGCTTGAAGGGATAGGGGCAGTCGGGCCGGTGGGGATCCACCACCGCCACGGCGGCGGGGAGCGTGTCCTTGCACTCGTGATGGTCGGTGATCACCACGTCCATGCCCAGCGCCCGGGCCGCGTCGGCCTCCGTCACGCCGGTGATGCCGCAGTCCACGGTGATCAGCAGCGATACGCCATGGTCGCGGAGTGTGCCGATGGCGTCGGCGCTGAGGCCGTAGCCGTCCTCAATGCGGCGGGGGATATAGTAGGTCACGTCGGCGCCGCGGCTGCGGAGATAGTCCACCAGGATCACGGTGGCAGTGATGCCGTCCACATCATAGTCGCCGTATACGGCGATGCGCTCACCCGCTGCCAGCGCCCGGTCGATCCGCGCTACCGCCTTGTCCATGTCTGCCATCAGCAGCGGCGAGCAGGTGAGCCGGTGGCCGCACAGCAGAAATTCCGCAGCCTCCGCCGGATCGGTGATGCCCCGGTGGGCCAGCACACGGGACACCAGCGCGCCGTAACCAGCATCCTGCAGCGACTGCACCGCCTCCGGCGCTGCCGCGCCCAGCGTCCAGCGCTGGAATTTCATACCGCTCACCTCCTCCGGCGTTACGACGGGAAACATCATCCCACGATAACTTTAATAATGATTGATTATAGCACAAAGGCCGCAGTGCGTAAAGAGCGTTCTTCCGCGACGCGGGCACAAAAAAAGAGACCGCAGACGCGGTCTCTTTTTTGATGGAAGTCAGGCTCAGAACCACAGACCCCAAGCGAGGAAGCCAAGGCAGGCCACCACGCCGGTGAACAGCAGCACCACGACCAGATAACCCATAACGTCGCGGGCGGACAGCTTGGCAATACCCAGAGCAGGCAGCGCCCAGAACGGCTGGATCATGTTGGTCCACTGGTCGCCCCAAGCCACCGCCATGGCGGTGCGGCCGGCGGGGATACCCAGCTCGGCGCCGGCAGGCATCATGATGGGACCCTGCACGGCCCACTGACCGCCGCCGGAGGGGACGAAGAAGTTCACGATACCGGCCGCCAGGAAGCTGAGCATCGGGAAGGTGATGGCGTTGGAGATGTTGACAAAGAACTGGGAGATGACGCCCGCCAGAGACACGCCCTCGGCGTTCTTGGCGATCATCAGACCCATGATGCCGGCGTAGAAGGGGAACTGCAGCAGCACGCCCGCGGCACCGCCGGCAGCGTCGGCAATGGCGTCCACGTAGCGACGCAGGTCGCCGTGGAGCAGGATGCCCAGGAACAGGAAGATGAAGTTCACGATGTTCAGGCCCAGAGAGCCCTTCTCGATGAAGAAGTAGTGGACGATGTAGGCAAGACCCATGACCACCAGAATGGCCCACAGGATCTTGGAGTGCTCGATCCGATCGGCGGGCGTCTTGATCTCGTACTTGCGCTCTTCCTCGTCAGCCAGCAGGACAGGATCGACGGTGATGGTGCGATCCTTGTTGGGGTGCATGGCGTAGTTGATGAAGGGCATGGCGACCAGGATGACGCCGCACATGATCAGGTTCACGGGGTGCATGATGGTCTCGCCGATGGCAGCCTGATAGGTAACCTCACCGAAGGTCTTGCCGGCCACCAGATCCAGGGGGATGGAGCCGGACAGACCGGCGTGCCATACCACGAAGCCGGAGTAGGCGGAGGCGATCAGCAGGGGATAGTCCACGGTGGGCACGCGGCGCACGACCTCTTTGGCCAGCAGAGCACCGATGACCAGGCCGAAGCCCCAGTTCAGCCAGCAGCAGATGGTGGAAACGAAGGTGGTGACCACGATGGCGTGCATGTTGTTCTTGCACAGACCGGCCAGCCAGCGCAGCAGCGCCTTAAAGGGCTTGGCGGAGGCACAGGCAGAGCCCAGCACCAGCACCAGAGCCATCTGCATGGAGAAGCTCAGCAGGCTCCAGAAGCCGTTGGAGTTGCCCCACGCGCTGATCAGGTCCAGCATGGGCTTGCCATCCTCGGTCTTGGCGGCGGTGAACACGGGCAGACCCGTGGCAGCCAGCGCGCCGATGAACACGACGATGGTCAGGATGACTGCGAACAAAAAGGCGTCCGGCAGCCACCGGTTGACTACGCGAACGCAGCCGTTGGTGAATCTTTTGAACATGTGTCCTTTCACTCTCCTCTTTTTAATCACACTTTCCTCCCTTTTACAGGGTGCAGACGAACTCCACCCCATAAAAGAAAAAAGTACGTTTAATTTATAACAAAAACCCGGGAGGTTTGCAACCCTCACTTGCAAGAAATCTTTGCCAAAGATTTGACAAGGAATTTGTGCAAATGCGACAATACCCACAAAAACACACTTCAGCGTGCGAAAGTGCCGGCTGCAACGGCGAACAAGAGGGTTGGCACGGGCGGGGCGCGAAAAAGGACGGAGCCGCATCGGCAGCTCCGTCCGAAAACGCAGATGGGGGCTACCCCTCCGCAGGGGGCTCCTGCGGCAGCGCGCCCACGCCCTGCAGGCGCTTGATCGTCTGGAAATATCCTACGTCGGTTTGGGCGACGTAGGGCGCCAGCCAGATATCCAGCACGCTGAGAGTGAGGCTGGAGAGGAGACGCCAGCCGAGGAAGCTGAGATCCAGCACGAACAGCTTCCATTTGAAGCCGTCGGTCTGCGCCTTGCTCATGCGGATGGCCTCCAGCGGGGACAGCTCCGGGTTTTCACACAGGTTGTACAGGGCGAAGCGGTAGCGGTAAATCGCCACGATGCCGGGGATATACAGGAGAAGCGACCAGAGCAGGACGAACACGGTCTCCAGCACCGCCAGCAGGATCACCTTGCCCGCCATGCCGAAGCCCTCCAGCAGCGTGGAAAAGGGCTTTTCCTCGCCACGGAACACACCCAGATGATACAGCGCCGCGCCTGCCCGGATCAACGTGCCCAGCAGCAGGGAAAGCACCGTCAGAAAAACGGCGGCCTTGGAGGGAAGGGCGGGCAGAGAGGCAAAGAACGTGACGGAGTACGGCAGAGGGAGCGCCGCACCGGGGGACAGCTCCTGCAGCCGGCGATAGGTCTCCAGTATCCGGGGCGCGGAGGCGTAGGTGCCCGCGGCGGACAGCAGCCCGGTGACAAGAAGGAGCAGCAGTGTGAAGGCGTAGGGGTTGACCTGCGCCGTGCGCAGGCGCTGCCGGGCCTCGGCTTTGAGTTGAGAACGGTCAAGCGGCATTTCGTTTTCCTCCCGAAAACATTCGTCCGCGCCCGCAGGAGCGGATCGGGAAAAATATAACACATCCGCCGCTTTTTTGCAAGAAAAACGGCGCGTTGGGGGAATTTTGCCGCAAATCACAGCCGGGGTACTGGACAATTTGCAGCGGATGATGTATGATATTGAACAGTATGCGGTGGAATTCGCTCCGCCGCGATAAGATGAGGTGAAAACAATGGCACAAGCTTTCTTTGGCGGCGTTCATCCCAACGACATGAAGGCCGCTACCCGGGGAAAAGCCATCGAACCGCTGGAGGCGCCGGCGGAGGTGGTCATCCCCATGTCCATGCACATCGGCGCACCCTGCAAGCCGCTGGTGGCAAAGGGCGACCAGGTCAAGCTGGGTCAGCGGATCGGCGAGCCCGGCGGCTTCGTTTCCGCCCCCATCCACGCCTCCGTGTCCGGCACGGTCAAGGCGGTGGAGCCCCGTCCGTCCTCCATGGGCGGCACGGTCATGTCAGTGGTGATCGAGAACGATTTCCAGAACACCCTCAGCGAGGACATCCACCCGGTGGAGGGTCCCGACAGCCTGACGCCGGAGCAGCTGGTGGAGATCGGGAAGAACGCCGGCATCGTGGGGCAGGGCGGCGCCACCTTCCCCACCCACGTGAAGATCAGCTCAGGTCTTGGCAAGGTGGACTATGTGATCATCAACGCCGCCGAGTGCGAGCCCTACATCACCGGCGACCACCGCACCATGCTGGAGCGGCCGGAGCAGGTGATCCGGGGCGCCATGCTGCTGGCCAAGTGCTTCGGCGTGGACAAGGTCTACATCGGCGTGGAGGCCAACAAGCAGGACGCGGCGGACGTGCTGAACGCGAAGATCGCCGAGCTCCGCGCCCCCGTGGTGGTGGAGGTGCTGCACACCCGTTACCCGCAGGGCGCTGAAAAGCAGCTGTGCCAGGCGGTGTCCGGGCGGCAGGTGCCCTCCGGCAAGCTGCCGGCGGATGCGGGCTGCTGCATTTTCAACCTGAACACCACCTGCGCCATCGACCGGGCGGTGTACGAGGGGTTGCCGGTGGTGAGCAAGGTGGTCACCGTGTCCGGCTCCGGCGTGATCGAGCCGAAGAACATCGAGTGCCCCATCGGCACGCCCATCTCCAAGCTCTTCGACGCCTGCGGCGGACTGAAGGAGGAGACGTACAAGCTGATCATGGGCGGGCCCATGATGGGCATGGCACAGTATGATACCGACGTGAGCGTGGGCAAGGGCACCGGCTGCATGCTGGCCTTCGCCGGCGACGAGGAGAAGTACGTGGCCGAGCCCCAGTGCATCCGCTGCGGCAAGTGCGTGGGCGTGTGCCCCATCCGCCTGGAGCCCGTGTTCATGTACAAGTACCTGATGAAGGGCAACTGGGAGGCCTTCCGCGATCAGTTCCACGGCATGGACTGCATCGAGTGCGGCGCCTGCACCTATACCTGCCCGGCCCGCCTGCCTCTGACCCACGCCTTCCGCCTGGGCAAGCAGCAGGTCAACAACGCGAGAATGGCCGCCAAGGCCAAGGCCGACGCCGAGAAGGCTGCGGCCGCAAAGAAGGAGGCGTAAACGATGACGGATTACAAGAATTTGAAACTGATCGCGTCCTCCTCCCCCCATATCCGCTCTGCGGTAAACACCCGCTCCATCATGCTGGACGTGATCATCGCCCTGCTGCCCGCCCTGGCCATGAGTGTGTGGAACTTCGGCAACTGGAACTTCCGGGCCCTCACCATGACCCTGGTCAGCGTGGTCAGCTGCGTGGTCTGGGAGTGGCTGTATCGCAAGCTGCTGAAGAAGAACCAGATGATCGACGATCTGAGCGCCGTGGTCACCGGCATGCTGCTGGCCTTCGTGTGCCCCGTCACCGTCCCCTACTGGTATCTGATCCTGGGCGCCTTTGCCTCCATCGTTCTGGTCAAGCAGCTCTACGGCGGCATCGGCTGCAACTTCCTGAACCCCGCTCTGGCGGGCCGCGCCATTCTGCTGGCCAGCTTTGCCGGCGCCATGACCAAGTGGGCCGCCCCTGACGCCGCCATCCCCGTGGTGGGCAGCATGACCGACGTGGTCACCTCCGCCACCCCCCTGGCCATCATGAAGGAGGGCACGGCCGACGCCTTTGCCAACCTCACCTCCGCCTACTCCGTGGGCGACATGTTCCTGGGCAGGATCGGCGGCTCCCTGGGCGAGACCTGCGCCCTGGCCCTGCTGCTGGGCGGCCTCTATCTGCTGTTCAAGAAGGTCATCTCCTGGCAGATCCCCGTGGCCTATATCGCCACCGTGGCCGTCCTCACCCTGATCGCCGCCCCCGCCGGCGTCAGCAACGTGGACTACATGCTCTACAACGTCTTCGGCGGCGGCCTGTTCCTGGGCGCCTTCTTCATGGCCACCGACTACGCCACCTCCCCCGTCACCAAGCCCGGCCAGCTGATTTTCGGCATCGGCTGCGGCCTGCTGACCTGCTTCATCCGGCGTTTCGGCTCCTATCCCGAGGGCGTGTGCTACTCCATCCTCATCATGAACTGCACCACCTGGCTGCTGGATAAGTACATCCGTCCCACCATCTACGGTGCACCCAAGAAGGAAAAGAAGGAGGCGGCTGCAAAATGAAAAACCTGAACGCGAAATTCGTTCTGAAGGTGGCCGGCACCCTGACCGCCATCTCGCTGGTGGTGGCCGCCCTGCTGGGCGTGGTCAATATGATCACCAAGGACCGCATCGACGAGCTCACCTTCGCCGCCACCCGCCAGGCGCTGGCCGCCGTGACCCCCGAGGGGTCCGACTACGAGGCCCTGGATCTGCCTGACGCCGCCGTGGCGGCCGCCAAGGCCCAGGGCGGCAAGCTCACCGAGCTGTACAAGGTGTCCACCGGCGGCTACGCCTGCAAGGTGGAGGCCTCCGGCTCTCAGGGCACCATCGTGATGATCGTGGGCGTGGACGCCGAGGGCGCCATCTCCGGCATCTCCATCGTGGAGATCGCGGAGACCTCCGGCATCGGCTCCTAGGTCATGGACAACATGCCCAACGCCAACGGGGAGAACGTGCTGGATCAGTTCATCGGACTGAGCGGCGCCGGCACCCTGGAGGTCAACAAGAACATCATTCCCGTCACCGGCGCCACCGTGTCCACCAAGGGCGTCACCGCCGGCGCCAACGCAGCTCTGGCCGCCGTGGCCGAGCTGGGCTGAGAAAGGGGGAGGACAAAACATGAATGCGAAAAAGCAACTCAAGGAGGGCCTGCTGACCCAGAACCCGGTGCTGGTCCAGCTGCTGGGCATGTGCTCCACCATGGCCATCACCACGTCCATCATGAACGGCCTGGGCATGGGCGTCAGCGTCATTATCATCCTGACCCTGAGCAATATCTTCATTGCCCTGCTGCGCAAGATCATCCCCAACGAGGTCCGTATCGCCTGCTTCATCGTGGTCATCGCCGGCTTCGTGACCTGCGTGCAGCTGCTGCTGAAGGCCTTCCTGCCGGAGATCGACAAGAGCCTGGGCGTGTTCATCCCGCTGATCGTGGTGAACTGCATCATCCTGGGCCGCGCCGAGGCCTTTGCCTCCAAGAACTCCGTGGGCGCTTCCACACTGGACGGCATCTTCCAGGGCCTGGGCTACACGGTGGTCCTGATCATCATGTGCTTCTTCCGCGAGCTCTTCGGCGCCGGCAAGCTGCTGGACATCCAGATCATGCCTGACGGCTACACCCCCATCGGCATCCTGACCCTGCCCGTGGGCGGCTTCATCTGCCTGGGCGTGCTGATTGCCGTGATGCAGTGGGCCCTGGCCAAGTCCGCCAAGAAGAACGAGAACAAGGAAAAGGAGGCGAAGTAAGCTATGACGATCACAAGTTTGCTGGCGATCGCCCTGGGTGCGATCCTCACCAATAACTTCATCTTCGCCCAGTTCCTGGGCATCTGCCCCTTTCTGGGCGTGTCCAAGAAGATCGACACCGCCGTGGGCATGGGCGCCGCCGTGACCTTCGTCATGGGTCTGGCCTCTGCCGTCTGCTTCTGGGTCAACAAGCTGCTGGTGTCCGCCGGCCTTGGCTACATGCAGACCGTGGCCTTCATCCTGGTCATCGCCGCGCTGGTGCAGTTCGTGGAGATGTTCCTGAAGAAGAACGTCCCCACCCTGTACACCGCCCTGGGCGTGTACCTGCCCCTGATCACCACCAACTGCGCCGTGCTGGGCGTGGCCCTGCTGAACGTGCAGAACGATTACAACTTCATTCAGTCCGTGGTGTACGGCATCACCG
>JAFTBL010000182.1 GCA_017455225.1 Oscillospiraceae bacterium | reverse complement strand
TTCCGAGAGGCCCTTCTGGGGCATTCTGACAAGCAATGCCATGTATTGAACCCTCCTAATGAATTATTCACGCGGTCAGGCCGCGTCGTTTACGGTTTTTTACAGTACCACCACGCCGCGCTCCGAGGCAAGGCGCATCAGCGTTTCGTTGGGGCGCTCCTCGCAGATCAGCACGTCCAGGTCGCTCATCTGAGCGAAGGTGTAGGGCATGTTGCGATCCGCCTTCTCCGTGGTCATCAGCATGATGACCCGGCGGGACTTGCGGATGACCTCGGTCTTCAGCTCCGCCTCGTAGGGGTCGCCGGAGGTAAAGCCGCTCTCCGGTGAGAAGGCGGAGGTGGCCATGAACGCCACGTCGATGTTGATGGAGCGCAGATAGTCCAGCGCCGCCCGCCCGGAGGCGGAGAGCGTGTTGCGGGACAGGTTGCCGCCCAGCAGGGTGACCTGGGGCTTCTGGGTGCGGCGCACCACCTCCAGCGCGATGTTGGGCGCGGTGGTGAACAGCACCAGATTCTCGTCCGGGATCCGCTGGGCCAGCTTCATCACCGTGGTGCCGGCGTCCAGAAAGATGGATCGCTTTTCCTCCACAAAGGCGGCCGCCTTCTCGCTGATGAGGCGCTTGGCCTCCACGTGCGCCTGCTCGCGGCGGCTGTACATATCCTCCGCGATGCCCAGCACCTGCCCGTTCACCCGGGCGCCGCCGCGGGTGCGGATGATGCTGCCCTCCGCCTCCAGCGCGGCCAGATCCCGCCGGATGGTCATCACCGACACGTCGGGAAACCTCTCCTGCAGTTCCTGTACCCGCACGTTCAGCTTTTCGGTGATCAGTTCACGCATCGCTTTGCGACGGTCGTCGGTCATGTGTCCTCCCCCTCTCTGTTCGTTTCTAACATCAAAAATGTTACTCCTGTGTTCTTTACGAACAAATTATACACACTTTTGCTCGTTTCGTCAAGACAAAACACACAAAATTATTTTCGTGATATTTCCCCTGTTAACCTCTGTTTTGCGCTAAATAATAAACTTTTGTTCCGTTTTTACTGGTTTGATAAGAAAAAACATTTTGTTCGTTTCAGAGCAAAAGGAACAAAATTTTTCTCTCGCCGTGGTTGCACTTTCCGGGAAAAAGTGTATAATGGGCAAAAAGCGTGGAGGAGGCGGCGAAATGTACTATCTGGAAACCCACAGCACTGACCCCACCTACAATCTGGCGCTGGAGGAAACCATGCTGCTGCGCCGCACCGAGGGCGAGCTGCTGATGCTGTGGCAGAACGACCGGTCGGTCATCATCGGCCGCAATCAGAACACGCCGGAGGAGATCGACGGCGCCTACGCCGCCGGGCACGGCGTGGCTGTGGTGCGGCGGATCACCGGCGGCGGCGCGGTGTACCACGATCTGGGCAACCTGAACTACTCCTTCCTCACCGACGCGGAGGAGCAGCTTTCCGCCCGCCGGTTCACCGAGCCGGTGGTGGCGGCGCTGCGGGCGCTGGGGCTGGAGGCGGAGGCCTCCGGCCGCAATGACATCCTCGTGTCCGGGCGGAAGGTGTCCGGCACCGCCCAGCGGCTGTGGAACGGCCGCATCCTGCACCACGGCACCCTCCTTTTTGACGCGGACGCGGAGGAGGCCGCCCGGGTCCTGCGCCCGCCAAGCGATAAATTCCAGTCCAAAAGCACCAAGTCCGTCCGAAGCCGCATCGGCAATATCCGTCCCCTGCTCTCGCACGACATGACGCTGGACGAGTTCTGGCAGTATCTCAAGACCGCGCTGGCCGGCGAGCTGACGCCCACGGAGCCCACGGCGGAGGAACAGGCCCAGGCACTGGCCCTGCAGCGGGATAAGTACGGCACGTGGGAGTGGAACTACGGCGCCGCCCCCGCCAGCACCGCCTCCTGCCGCCGCCGCTATCCCGGCGGGTCGCTGGAGGTGTCGGTGCGCCTGGAGCAGGGGCGCATCCGGCACATCGACTTCCGGGGCGACTTTTTGGCGCTGCGGGATCTGGCGCCGGTGGCAAAGGCGCTGGAGGGCCGTCCCTGCCGCCGCGACGAGGCGGCGGCGGTGCTGAGCCGGTTTGCACCGGAGGAATATTTCGGCTCTCTCACCGCGGAGGAGATCCTTGACACCATACCGTATGCGGAGGAATGCTGATGGACGTGACCCTGACGCTGACCGTGAACGCCGGGCTGTGCGTGGAGCTGGCGGGCGTACATATCTGGATCGACGCCCTGCACGACACGCCGGTCCCCGGCTTTTCCACTATGACCGCCGGTCAGATCGACGCGGTGCTGGGCGGCGGATTGCCCCGCCCCGACGCGGTGATCTGCACCCACTGCCACGGCGACCACTACTCCCCCGCCCCGCTGCTGCGGGCGCAAACCCTGTGGCCGGAAACGCCCTTTTTCCTGCCGGAGCGGAAGCTGCCCCGGCAGATCACGCTGAATGAGGCGGAGGAGGTGTATCAGATCGGGGCTGTGACGGCGCGGTTTTTGCGCCTGCCTCATGAGAAGGAGATCTACCGGGACGTGCCCCACTACGGCGTGGAGCTGCGCGCCGGAGGCCGCGCCGTGCTGCTGCCGG